>JARKQO010000120.1 GCA_029974855.1 Eubacteriales bacterium | reverse complement strand
GCCGTAGCCCGGCATGGCTACCTCGCCCCATCCCGTGCGCCCGTGGTCCGGCCGGACCACCACCTCCGGGCAGGTTTCGTACAGGGCCTTCATGATCTGGTACATGTCCAAATCCCCGTCCGAGGAAAGGTGGGCGGATTCCTCAAAGTCCCCGGGGCCGTTGTGCTTGGTGTTGCGCACATGGGCGAAATGGATGCGCCCCTTCAGGGAGCGGATGATGGCGGGGATGTCCAGCAAGGGGTTGGAGGACAGGGAGCCGGTGCACAGGGTTACGCCGTTGAAGGGATCGTCCACAGCCTTCATGAGCCGCTGAATCTTCTCCCCGCTGGTGACGATCCGGGGCAGGCCGAACACGGGCCAGACCGGGTCGTCCGGGTGGATGGCCATGCGGATGCCGTACTGCTGGCAAACGGGCTTGATGCGGTTCAGAAAGTACACCAGGTTCTCAAAGAGCTTCTCTTCGGTGACGTCCTTGTACAGCTCAAAAAGCTCCTTCAGCCGCGCCATGCGCTCCGGCTCCCAGCCGGGCAGCACGAAGCCGTTGGAGTTGGCGTCCATCTCCGCCAGCATGGTATCCGGGTTGATGGCGTCCACCTTCTTCTGGTCGTAGGCCAGCACCGTGGCCCCGTCGGGCCGCATTTTTGCCAAATCGGAGCGGGTCCAGTCGAACACGGGCATGAAGTTGTAGCACACCAGCCGGATGCCCTCCTGGCCCAGGCGCTCCAGGGTGGTGATGTAGTTGTCGATGTACTGTTCCCGGTCCGGGGAACCGATCTTGATGGCGTCGTGGATGTTGACGCTCTCAATGCCCACCAGAGCCAGGCCCGCGTCCTCCACCTCCTTCTTGATGGCCCGGATGTCCTGGGCCTTCCAGGCTTCGCCGGGGGTGGTGCCGTACAGGGTGGTGATGACGCCGGTGACGCCGGCGATCTGGCGGATGTGGGCCAGGCTCACCGAGTCGTACCCGGTGCCGAACCAACGCAGGGTCATTTGCATAGGAATCCCTCCTGATTTCTTTAAGGATTGATTTCATTGGATTGATTCACAGATAAGGGAAAATGGCTGAAAAGCTCAGAGCGTCACCCCGCCCTTCCAGATAGCCAGCCCCCGCTGGTGGTGCTCCTCGGCCCGGGTCTGGTACAGGCCGTCGGCGGTTTGAAACACCAGCTCCAGCAGCCGGTCCGAGGCGCTGTCCAGGCTTTCCCCCGCTGCCACGGGGCCCGCGTCAAAATCCAGCCAATGGGGCTTTTTTTGAAACAGCGGGGTATTGGTGGAGATTTTCAGGGTGGGGGCCGGCGCGCCGAAGGGAGTGCCCCGGCCCGTAGTGAACAAAATCAGCTGGGCCCCGCTGGCGGTGAGGGCTGTGGCGGAAACCAGATCGTTCCCCGGCCCGTAGAGCAGGTTGAGCCCCGGAACGCTGAGCTGCCGACTATAGGACAGCACGTCCACCACCGGGGCGGAGCCGCCCTTTTGCACGCAGCCCATGCTCTTGTCCTCCAAGGTGGTGATGCCCCCCTCCTTGTTGCCCGGGGAGGGGTTTTCGTACACCACCTGGCCGTGGGCCGTGAAGTACTCCTTGAAGCTTTCCACCATCTCCACGGCCTTGCGGAAGGTGGCCTCGTCCGCGCAGCGGTTGAACAGCAGGCTTTCCGCCCCGAACATCTCCGGCACCTCCGTGAGGATGGCGGAGCCGCCCATGGCGATGAGCTTGTCGGAGAAAGCGCCCACCGTGGGGTTGGCGGTGATGCCGGACAGGCCGTCGCTGCCGCCGCACTTCATGCCCACCACCAGCTTGGAGGGGGGCAAGGGTTCCCGCCGGAAAGAGGAAGCGTGCCGGGCCAGCTCCGCCAGCAGCGACCCGCCCAGGGCCAGCTCGTCCGCCTCCTCCTGGCAGACCATAAAGCGAATTTTCTTTTGGTACTCGGGCCCAAAGAGGATCCGGAAGTCCTCCATTTTGTTGTTTTCGCAGCCCAGGCCCACCACCAGCACGCCCCCGGCGTTGGGGTGGCGGCACAGGGCGGCCAGCAGCTCCTGGGTTTGCGCGTGGTCGTCCCCCATTTGGCTGCAGCCGTAGGGATGGGGAAAGTGGAACACGCCGTCCAGCCCGTATTGGGCGGCCAGATGGGCGTTTTCCATCTCCAGGGCTTTGCACACGTCGTTTACGCAGCCCACGGTGGGGATGATCCACAGCTCGTTCCGGATCCCCGCCCGGCCATCCTCCCGCAAATAGCCCTGGAAGGGCCGTGGGGCCATGGGGGGCAGCTCCGGCTGGGAGGGGGCGTAGGAATAGCAGGCGTTCTCGTTCAGCCTGGTTTTCACGTTGTGGGTATGCACCCAGGCCCCGGGAGCGATGTCCTTGGCGGCGAAGCCGATGGGCAGACCGTATTTCACCACCGCCTCGCCTGAGGAAATGGGGCCCAGGGCAAACTTGTGCCCGGCGGGCACAGGCTCCAGGAGAGCCACGTCCAGGGCCTGTTCTCCCGCCTCCAGGGGGGAGAGGGCCACGGCCACATTGTCGCCCTCATGGATTTGGATGGCCTTCTTCATGCCAGCACCGCCTCAAGGGCGGCCTCCATGCCCCGGGCCTGGATGGAGGCCAGGGCCTGGGTGACGGCGGGAAGGAAGCTCGGGATCTCCGCCAGGTTCCGGCCCCAGAACAGCTCCTGGGCGCACAGGGCGGCCATCAGGGCTTCCGGGGAATCCTCCCGGTGGGCGGCGAAAAACTCCAGCACCTCCGGGTCGTCCTTGCAGTCAAAGCGGCCGCAGCGGAAGAACTCCGCGTAGGCGGCGAAGCTGAAGGTGAGCAGCTTGGGCAAAGTGCCCTTGCGCTTCACATGCTCCGTGATGCTGGGCAGCACCCGGGCCCGCCACTTGGAGGTGGAGTTCAGGGTGATGGAGATCAGCTCGTGCCGGATAAAGGGGTTCTGGAACCGTTCGATCACCGAGGCCGCAAAGCTGTCCAGCTCGGCCCGGGGCAAATCCAAGGTGGGGATGATCTCCTGGGCGATCTCCCGCTCCAGGTAGGCCCGCAGCAGGGGATGGGCCATCATCTCCCCCACGGTCTGAAGGCCGCACAGCAGCCCCGCGCACACCGTGGAGGTGTGCGCTCCGTTCAAAATGCGCACCTTGCGCTGCTTGTAGCCGGTGCAGTCCTCGGTCACCAGCACCGGCAGGCCGCACCGGGCAAAGGGCAGCTCCTCATTCAGGCGGCCAGGTCCCTCAATGGCCCAAAAGCCGAAGGGCTCGGCGCAGACCAGCAGGCCGTCCTCATAGCCGTTGGCGGCGTTCAGAGCCCCCGCGTCCTTGGGATAGCCCGGCACGATGCGGTCCACCAAGGTGGAGCAGAACACGTTTTTCTCCTCCACCCAGGCGGCAAAGGCCACCGGCAGATCCCACAGGGCGATGTACTTCCGCACGCAGGCCAGCAAGGCCTTGCCGTTTTCCTCAATCAGCTCGCAGGGCAGCAGCACAAAGCCCTGCTCCGGCAGGCAGCGGTACCGCTCCAGCAGCAGCAAGGCCAGCTTGCCGGGGAATGCGGCGGAGGCCGGGTCCTCCCTCCGGTCGCTGTCCCGGTAGACGATGCCCGCCTCCGTGGTGTTGCTGACGATGTAGCGGAGCTCCGGGTTGTGGGCGCAGGCCAGCACTTTGTCAAACTCGTCCACAGCGGAGATGCAGCGGGAGATGCAGGAGATCACCCGGTGCTGTTCCACCTGCTGGCCGTCCTGGATGCCCCTTAAATAGAGGGTGTACAGGCAGTCCTGGGCGTCGAACTTCTCCTTCAGCGCCGGGGCGGGGATGGGCTGCACCGCCACCACCTTGCCGTTAAAGCCGGCCAGCTCGTTGGCCACGTCGATGAAATAATCCACGAAGGCCCGCAGGAAATTCCCTTCCCCAAATTGGAGCACCCGCTCCGGGGCCTTTTCCAGGATGTACTCCTTGCCGCCTTGGGCTTGCAAGGCTTGATACGATAACCGCTCCATGCCCGGACCTCCTTCTTTGGCCGTCAATACCCGAAGTATTCCTTCACATTATAGTAGGACACGTTCTGCACCAGCTTGCCCAGCCGCTCCAGATCCCCCGGGAACTCGCCCTTTTCCACCCATTCCCCCAGCAGGCCGCACAGAATGCGGCGGAAATACTCGTGCCGGGGATAGGCCAGAAAGCTGCGGGAATCCGTCACCATGCCCAAAAAGTTGTCCAGGGGGGCCAAGGAGGCCATGGTGGTCATCTGGTGGATCATGCCCTCCTTGGTGTCGTTAAACCACCAGGCGGAGCCCTGCTGCACCTTGCCCCGGATTCCCTGGGCCTGGAAGCCCCCCGCGATGGTGGACAGCATGGCGTCGTCGTCCGGGGAGAGGGAGAACAGCACGGTCTTGGGCAGGCAGCCCTGGCTGTTCAGCTCGTCCAGCAAGGCGGGCAGGCCGGGTACGGAAATGGCGGGGGAGATGGCGTCATACCCGGTATCCGGGCCCATGGCGGCAAACCGGGAGGTGTTCACGTTGCGCACAGCGCCGTAATGAATCTCCATCACCCAGTCCCGCTTTCCGTATTCCTGGCCCAAAAACAGCATGCAGGCATACTGGTAGGCGGCGATCTCCCGATGGGTCAACTCCCGGCCCTGGAGCCCCTTTGCCAGAATGCCGTCCAGCTCTTGGGGCGTGGCGTCCACCCGCTCCAGGAACTCAATGCCATGGTCCGAGGCGGAGCAGCCCCGGGCCTGGAAGTAATCCATCCGGGCCCGGACGGTGGCCTTCAGGGACTCCATGTCCCGCACGTCCCCCAGCTTTGCCAGATAGTCGGCAAAGCCGGGCTTGTGGAGGTTCATGATCCTGTCGGGCCGCCAGGCGGGCCGCACGGCTATGGAAAAGCTGGGGTCGGCGGCCAGCTTCTCGTGCCATTCCAGGGTATCGGCGGGGTCGTCGGTGGTGGCCAGGCCCACCACGCCGGAGCGGCGGAGGATTTCCCGCACCGACAGGCCCGAGCGCAGCTTTTCATTGCACAGCTCCCAGATTTCCGGGGCTGTGTCCTCGTTTAAGGGCGTATGGCAGTCAAAGTAGCGCTGCAGCTCCAAATGGGCCCAGTGGTACACCGGGTTGCCGGGAAGCTTGGGCAGGCAGCGGGCAAAGGCCAAAAACCGCTCGTAGTCGCCTCCATCCCCGGTAATCAGCGCCTCCGGCTCCCCGCAGGAGCGCATGAGCCTCCATTTATAGTGGTCGCCGTAACAGCCGCTTCCCAGCCAAAGCTGGGCGATGTTTTCGTAGGCCCGGTCCTGGTAAATCTCCTGGGGTGGCACATGGCAATGGTAGTCGATGATGGGCATTTGGGCCGCGTAGCCGTGGTAGAGCGCCCGGGCCGTGTCGGTGTTCAGCAGAAAATCCTTGTCCATAAATGCTTTCATGCGCGGGGTTGCCTGCCTTTCCTTGCTTTGCTTTATTGCTCCAGGTTGGACTGCAGCCACTCATACTGGGGGTCCATGTAGCTGTCCAGGTTGGTTTTGAGGATGATGCGGGTGTCCACATGCAGCCGGGGCACAGGGGGCGTCCACCCCTCCAAAATGTGCCGCACCAGCAGCCGGGCGGCCTGGAGCCCCTGGCGGTAGGGGTTTTGGTACAGCAACGCGGCGCACCAGCCCTCCCGCAGGGCGGCGGCGGTTTTCTCGGTCAGATCGTAGCCCACCACCTGGATGTCCCGCCGCCCCAGGGCTCTCACGGCCTGGAGGGCACCAGCGGTGCTGGAGTAGCCAGTGCAGAACACGCCGTTGATGTCCGCGACCATTTCCAGGAGGTCTATCAGGCTCTGGGCTGCGAGATCGGGCAGGCTGCGTCACTCGGAGCTGGGGGAGATATGGATGTACGGAGCCTCCAGCTGGACGTATTCGCAAAAGACGCCGACTCGCTCAATAAAGGGGGTGGCCCGG
>JARKQO010000109.1 GCA_029974855.1 Eubacteriales bacterium | reverse complement strand
GGGCATGTCGATGAACAGGATGTCCAGATCGCCCCAGATTACGTCGGTCCAGAACTGCTTCACCGCCCCGGCCAGCACCGGGCCCCGCCAGATCACCGGGTCCGTGTCGTTTTCCAGCAGCAGGTTCAGGCTCATCACCCGGATGCCGGTTTTGGTCAAAGCGGGAAGGATCCCCTCCTCGGTGCCCATGGCCTTCTCCCGGATGCCGAATATCCTGGGGATGGAGGGGCCGGTGATGTCCGCGTCCAAAATACCCACCTTCTTGCCCTGGCGCTGGGCCAGCACCGCCAGCAAGGCGGTGACCAGGCTCTTGCCTACGCCGCCCTTGCCGCTGGAAACGCCGATGACCTTGCCAATGGCGCTTTGGGCATGGGGCTTTTCTAACAGGCTGTGGGGCCGGGTCCGGTCTGCGCAGTTGGCGGCGCAGCTGCCGCAATCATGGTTGCATTCACTCATGGGATTCCGTCCTTTCCTCGCAAAGCTTCCGGGCGATGGCCACGGCCCCTTGAATGGCCGCCTCCAAGGTCTGCTTCCCCACTCCGGCCACATGGAGCCCGCAGCGCTCCATGGGCAGCAGCACCTTCTGGGCCGGGCTGGCGCTGACCGCCGCCGCCATGGCCGGGGAGATTTCCCCCAGCATGGAATGGGCCTGAAGGATGCCCATCACCCCGATGATGATATCCGCCGTTTGGCATTGATAGCAGATGGCGGCCTCCCCGGTGGCGGCCAAATCCGCCCCGGCCTTCAGCATGGCGGCTGTGGCCGCCACGTTGGTGCCCAAAGCCAGCACCTGCCGGGCGGGCCTGTCGGCCTTCAGGGCCTGGACCAAGGCCTTGCCCACGCCGCCCCCCTGGCCGTCGATTACCAGCAGCTTCATCTTCATCCCTCCTGGGTGCACAGGGCGATGTCCGCCCTCCCCTGGATATCATAAGCCTGAAAGTACGCTTTTTCAAGGGGAATCCATTCCCGCTGAAACCGGGGCAACAGCGCGGGGTTCCGAGCTGCCAGGCGGCGCAGTTGCTCCTCTTCCGGCAGGGAGACGAAAACCCGCAGGGCGTTGAGCTGCCGGTAGGCCTGGTCAAAGGCCGGGTGATGGCTGTAGCTGCCCTCGATGAGGGTCACGGGGCTGGGGGGAACCTCCTTGGGGGTGAGGGTTCCGGTTTGGCAATTGTAGGCCTGATACACAAAGGGTTGCTCTGCTACCGCCCGGACCTCGGCCTGGGCCAGCAACCCTCCCAAAACCTCCCGGACAAACCGCTCGTAATCCACATTGCCCCCGGGGGTTCCCAGGCGTTCCGGGGTGCGCAGAGAGGGCGGCAAAAAGAAATCGTCCATAGGCACGATGGGTGCATCCCACAGGGCCGCCAGGGCCCGGGCCAAGGTGGTCTTGCCGCTACCGCAGTCCCCGTCCATCGCCACCAAGGCCCGGCCCTCCCGGCCCAGCCGTTCCTCCACCCCCTGGATCACCGGCAGGGCCAGGCCGTAGAGCCGGTGCACCACCCGGTAAGCGGGGCCATAGGCGGCCCGGTACCGGGGGCTGTGGCTCACCGGTGGGTATCCCTCCCGGGCGTATGCTGTCAAATAACCTTCCAGCTCAGACAGGGAAAAGGGCAGCTCCCCTGCCCGGCACAGGGCCCGGAGGGTCTCCAGCTTTTCCAGAAAGCCCTCCAGGCTGCCCGTGGCCTCCCGGGCGGTATGGTGCATCATCCGGGCCAGGAGACCAGGGGGCAACGCCCGCACCCCGGGGCAGCGCAAATTCAGGCGGCACAGCCCATGCCCCAGGTCCGTAAATGCGGGGGCATCCGCCAGGGGCCGGGTCTGCTCCAGCTCCCGGGCGATGCGGCCGGCGCATTCCTCCTGGGACGCCAAGAAATGGCCGCAGCCAAACTCGCTTTGGTACACGAGCTTGACCGCGTCCACAATGTCCAGGGAAGGGGTTTCCCCCAATCGATTTTTCAAAATCGCTTGGTTCATGCTCTCTCTTTACGCTTTGGCGCTTTGCCTGCCCCCCAGGGGGAGCAGCCTTGCCCTCTCCAGGGCCAGGACAATCAGGGGCACCAAAATCAGCTGGGCCACGATCCCCGGCCAGGCCTTCACAAAAGCCCCCGCAAAGAACAGGGACAGGGTGAAGGGCTTCGCCAGAATGAGCCCGTACAACGCCCAGCTCACCAGGCCCCATACCACCCTGCCCGCCAGCATGGCCCCCGCCAGGCTCACGAAAACATTGGCCCGGCTCCTAGGCAGCCTGGCGTAGAGCAGCCCCGCCAGGGCCCCGTAGGCCGCCAGCTCAAAGGCCATGGCGATGGCTGTGGGCATCAGGGGGGGCATGCCAAACAGCAGGCTCCTTAGCAGCGGGGTCACAAAGCCCACCGCCAGGCCATAGGGCCAGCCGCATACAAAGCCGCACAACAGCGCCGGCAGGTGCATGGGCAGCAGCATGCTGCCAATTTCGGGAATCTGCCCGGTCACAAAGGGAAGTACCAAGCCCAGCGCCACAAACAGCGCCGCCAGGGTCAAGCGGGTCACATCGGTTTTTTTCATTCTCCATCGTCCTTTCGCGTTGTCATGTTTGCGCCCTCCGCCCCTTTTCATAAGGGGAAGATGCCTTCATGACATCCACCAAAGGCTGCGATGGCCCTATGATAGCATGGAGCCGGGGTTTTGTAAACCGCCCGGCTCCAAAATCTTCCTTGCAATATGCGAACATATGTGCTACAATAAGCCAACGCCAACCGGGACAGGGGGGATGCCTATCACAGAATTATCGCTTCTGATCGAGCCTTCCTGGGAGGGCCAGCTTCTGCGGCGGGTGGCTTTGGGCCCCCTGGCTATGAGCTACAGCCAGTTCAAGCGGGCTAAATTCCAGGGACAGCTGCTGCTGGACGGGGTGCCTGTCCACGCGGACGCCCGGGTCCAGGGGGGACAACTGCTGCTGGTGCGCTTCCCGGAGGGGCCCGCCCACCCCTTGGCCCCCTATCCCCTGGCCCTTCAGGTACCCTACCACAAGGACGGCCTGCTGGTGGTGGACAAGCCCGCGCCTTTGCCCTCGGTGGCCTCCCGGCAGGAGGGGGGCCTCACCTTGGAGAACGCCCTGTTTTCCTACCTAAGCTGCCCCGAGGACTTTGTGTACCATCCGGTGAACCGGCTGGACAAGGGCACCAGCGGGCTCATGGCCGTGGCCCTGAACCCTCATGTGCAACAGCGCCTCCAGGCCCTGCTCCATACCCAAGGCTTCCGGCGGGAATACCTGGCCCTGTGCCAGGGCATGCCGCCCCAACAGGAAGGGGTGATCGACCAACCCATCGCCAAGGCCCCGGGGGCCACCGTCCGCCGGATGGTATCCCCGGAGGGCAAGCCCGCCCTGACCCGGTATCGGTTGCTAAAAACCGCCCAGGAACGAAGCCTGCTGCTGCTGCGCCTGGGCACGGGCCGCACTCACCAGATCCGGGTGCACCTGGCCTGGCTGGGCTGCCCCATTCTGGGGGATTTCCTCTATGGCCGGGAGGACCCGGCTCTGCCCGGGCGCTTCGCCCTCCACAGCCACCGCCTGGCCTTGACCCATCCCATGACCGGGGAAAATATTCTCTTAGAAAGTCGCCTTCCACCGGAACTGGAACGTTTTATTTAATAGGGGTACGCTAGGGGTTTCACCCCTAGGACCCCACCAGGGATTTCATCCCTGGACCCATCATTGACCGCGCTGCGCGCGGTCAAAAGCGGGATTCCAAAGGGATGTATCCCTTTGGCGAGGTTTGGGGCAGAGCCCCAACGTATCCTCCCCCCTCGTCCCCCGTCGTCCTCCCCCCCCCTACACCCCGATCTCCGCCTTCACCTTCGCCAGCATCACCTCCCACTGGAGAAAGTCCATCCGGGGGATGTAGTGGGCCTCCAGCTCATCGTGGAGCCCCTTGGCAGCCTTCAGCTGCTCCACGGCCCGCTGAATCAGCAGCTCGTAGGCGTTGCGGTCAAAGCTCTGCTCCTTTTCGGGAATGTCCCGGAGGGTCAGGTAGGCCTCCGGGGGAAGGGTTTGCTGGGCCCCGGGCCGTTCCCCGGCGGTAAACAGCAGCGAATGGGCCGGAAGCAGCAGGTGCTGCCACAGGGCGGGCTCCAGGGGGTCCAGCAGGACCAGCGCGTCCAGCCCCCGGCACAGGACCGCCTCCCCCAGGGCCCGCAGCAGGCGGTCCGCCTCCTGGCCAAAGGGGCATTCCAGTACCACGGCGGTATCCATGGTCATGGCGGGCAGCAGGTTGAGGTACCCCTTGGGGGTAAAGGCGGAGGCAAAGAGGGTACGCAGCCGCCCCCGGCCTCCCCGCAGGGGCAGGTACCGCTCGGTGAGCTCCCGGGCCAAAACGGTGATCCGCTCCGGGTCCTCCTCTCCCCTCCGGGCGGCCCGGCGCACCTTGGCGGCGGCTCCCAGGTATTGGTAGCAGCGGGCGAATCTCCCGGATATCTCCCCCATCAGGCCGCGAATGTCCCCCAGCCTGGGAACCAGGGCCTTTTGGTCCAAAAAATCCCCCAAGGACAGCAAGGTATCCCTGGCCCCGGGGATCACCGGGTCCTGGATATGAGGCGCGGTGGCGTCCACCATGGCTATCCCCAGGGCCGGGGCGCTGATCCCGTCCAGGCTGTCCGGGTCGGAGGAGCAATGGAAGTATTCCACCTCATGGCCCGCCTCCTCCAGGGCCGTCCCCACCCGCTTCATCAGGCTGCTCTTGCCCAGGCCGGGCCCACCCTTCACGTAGAACATCCGCTTTTGCTCCGGCTCCGGCAAAATATGCCCAAAGCAGGAGAAGAACCCCTGGGCCGTATTGCCCCCGGCAAAAAAACGCCACTCCCCCATACCCTTCCTCCTTTTGGACTGTTCCTTCGGTTCTTAGGATATGTGGAGGCCGCCCGGCGCATGTATCCCCGCTTGTAAGGGCGGGCCGGCTATGCTATCATACCACGGGAGCGGGCCCAAAGCCCGGCGCTCCTTTCGCACACCAAGGCCAAGGAGGAGAGTTTCCATGGATAAGGCAAAGGTATATTTTACCAGCTTTCGCACCACCCCGGAGAGGAACCTGCTGCAAAAGCTTCGCAGGCTGCTGGAAAAGGCCGGGATGATGGATATGGACCTGGCGGGCAAGTTCACCGCCGTGAAGATTCACTTTGGGGAGATGGGCAATTTGGCCTTTATCCGCCCCAACTTTGCCCGGGTGGTGGTGGAGGCCCTGAAGGAGAAGGGGGCCCTTCCCTTCCTAACCGACTGCAACACCCTGTACGTGGGCACCCGCCGCAACGCTTTGGAGCATCTGGACACCGCCTACCTGAACGGCTTCTCCCCCACCCAGACGGGCTGCCATGTGCTCATCGGCGACGGGCTGATGGGCAACGATGACGTGGCGGTACCCATCCGGGGCGAACTGCTCCAGGAGGCGCGGATCGGCCGGGTCATCATGGACGCGGAGGCCATCCTGACCCTGACCCACTTCAAGGCCCACGAATGCACGGGCATTGGCGGCGTGCTGAAAAACCTGGGCATGGGCTGCGGCTCCGCGGAGGGAAAGCGGATCATGCACAACGAGGGCAAGCCCACTGTGGACGAGGAGGCGTGCATCGGTTGCGGCAAGTGCGCCAGGCAGTGCGCCCACGGGGCCATCTCTTTCCATGGGGAGAGGAAGCCCAAGAAGGCCCGCATCGACCATGCCCTGTGCGTGGGCTGCGGCCGCTGCGTGGGGGCCTGCCGGGACACCGGGGCCATCGGCGGCCTTCCCAGCTCCTTTGACGCCCTAAGCCGGAAGATTTCGGAGTACGCTTTGGCGGTGGTGCAAAACCGGCCCCAGTTCCACGTGGTTTTCGCCATGGACATCTCCCCCTTCTGCGACTGCCATGGGGAGAACGACGCCCCCATCATCCCGGACGTAGGCATCTTCGCCAGCGCCGACCCTGTGGCCCTGGACCAAGCCTGCACCGAGGCCTGCAACCGGATGGAGCCTTTGCCGGACAGCTACCTGAGCCAACAAAACCGCCGCACCGGAGACATCTTCCGGGATACCCATCCCACCACCGACTGGCGGGTGGGGGTGGACCACGCCCAAAAGCTGGGCATGGGTACCACAGCATACCAATTGATCGAGGTGTAAGCTCTTTGCAAGATAAGCTCATCATTCGCGGAGCCCGGGAGCACAACCTGAAAAACGTCACCTTAGAAATCCCCCGCAATAAGCTGGTGGTGTTCACGGGGCTCAGTGGCTCCGGCAAAACCAGCCTGGCCTTTGACACCATCTACGCCGAGGGCCAGCGCCGCTATGTGGAATCCCTCAGCTCCTATGCCCGGCAGTTTCTGGGCCAGATGGAAAAGCCCGACGTGGACTCCATCGAGGGCCTGTCCCCGGCTATCTCCATCGACCAGCGCACCACCACCCGCAACCCCCGCTCCACCGTGGGCACCGTCACGGAGATTTACGACTACCTGCGGCTGCTGTACGCCCGCATCGGCGTGCCCCACTGCCCCCATTGCGGCAAGGAGATCAAGCAGCAGACCATCGACCAGATGGTGGACCAGGTGCTCTCCCATCCGGAGGGCTCCAGGCTCCAGGTGCTGGCCCCCATTGTCCGGGCCCGGAAGGGGGAGCACACCAAGCTCATGGAGGACGCGGCCAAGCGGGGCTACGTCCGGGTGCGGATCGACGGGGAGATGTACGAGCTGGACAGCCTCCCCTCCCTGGACAAGAAGCTGAAGCACACCATCGATTTGGTGGTGGACCGGCTGGTGCTGCGGTCCGACGAGGACTTCCGCAAGCGCCTGGCAGACAGCATGGAGACAGCCGCCCACGAGGGCGGCGGCCTGGTGCTGGTGGATTTGTTTGACAAGGGCAGCCTGATGTTCTCCCAGAACTACGCCTGCCCGGATTGCGGCGTCTCCATCGAGGAGCTAAGCCCCCGGATGTTCAGCTTCAACAGCCCCTTTGGGGCCTGCCCCTCCTGCGGCGGCCTGGGCACCATCATGCGCATCAGCCCGGACAGCGTGCTGCCGGACCCCTCCAAGACCCTGCGGGAGGGGGCCATCCAGGCCCCGGGCTGGAACACCGGGGACCCCAGCAGCATGGCCAACACTTACTTCAGGGCCCTGTCGGAAAAATACGGCTTCAGCCTGGACGTGCCCGCCGGGGAGCTGTCCCAGAAGCACCTGAACCTGATCCTCTACGGCACAGGCTCGGAAAAGCTGACTGTGTCCTACGAGGGAGCCCACGGGGCGGGGCATTTCTCCACCACCTTTGAGGGGGTCATCAGCTCCCTGAACCGCCGCTACCGGGAAACCACCAGCGAGGGCATGAAGCTGGCCTATGAGGAATACATGGTGAACGACGCCTGCGAGGCCTGCGGCGGCAGGCGGCTGAAGCCGGAGGTGCTGGCCGTGACCGTGGGGGACAAGAACATCAGCCAGGTGTGCGACCTCAGCATCCGCAAGGGCCGGGCCTTCTTCCAGGACCTGGAGCTGGGGCAGAAGCAGGCCATGATCGCCTCCCAGATCCGCAAGGAGATCGACGCCCGGCTGGGCTTTCTGGACAGCGTGGGCCTCAGCTATCTCACCTTGTCCCGGGCGGCGGGCACCCTCTCCGGGGGCGAGGCCCAGCGCATCCGCCTGGCCACCCAGATCGGCTCCAGCCTGATGGGGGTCCTGTATATTCTGGACGAGCCCTCCATCGGCCTCCACCAGCGGGATAACGACAAGCTGCTCAGTACCCTCAAGCGCCTGCGGGATCTGGGCAATACCCTGATCGTGGTGGAGCACGACGAGGACACCATGTTCGCCGCGGACCACATCGTGGACGTGGGCCCCGGGGCGGGCATCCACGGGGGCTACATCACCGCCCAGGGCACGGTGCGGGACCTCATGGAGAACGAAAACTCCCTGACTGGGCAATACCTCTCCGGCAAGCGGTTCATCCCCCTCCCCGCCAAGCGCCGCAAGCCCTCGGGCTTCCTGACGGTCAAGGGGGCCGCCGAAAACAACCTGCGCAGCATCGACGTGGCCTTCCCCTTGGGGGTGTTCTGCTGCGTCACCGGGGTCAGCGGCTCGGGCAAGAGCAGCCTGGTGAACGAGATCCTCTACAAGCACCTGGCCAAGGTGCTGAACCGGGCCAAAACCTACCCCGGGGACTTCGCCTCCATGGAGGGGGTGGACAACCTGGACAAGATCATCAGCATCGACCAGAGCCCCATTGGCCGCACCCCCCGCAGCAACCCCGCCACCTACACCGGGGTGATGGACCTGATCCGCAAGGTGTTCGCCATGACGCCGGAGGCCAAGGCCCGGGGCT
>JARKQO010000078.1 GCA_029974855.1 Eubacteriales bacterium | reverse complement strand
CAAGGCATTGTGGACAGCGGCTTCGCCCGCTGCCCCTACACCCAGGCCGTGGAGATCCTCCAGGCCAGCGGCCAGGCCTTTGAGTACCCGGTGCAGTGGGGCATGGACCTCCAGACCGAGCACGAGCGCTACCTCACCGAGAAGCACTTCGGCTGCCCTGTCTTTGTGTACAACTACCCCAAGGAGATCAAGGCTTTCTACATGCGCCTCAACGACGACGGCAAGACCGTGGCCGCCACGGATTTGCTGGTGCCCGGCATCGGCGAGCTCATCGGCGGCAGCCAGCGGGAGGAGCGCCTGGAGGTGCTTACCCGCCGCATGGCCGAAATGGGCATGGACGCCTCCGGCTACGCTTGGTACCTGGACACCCGCCGCTACGGCGGCACCCCTCACGCCGGGTTTGGCCTGGGCTTTGAGCGCCTCATCATGTACCTCACCGGCATGCAGAACATCCGGGATGTGCTGCCCTTCCCCAGAACCACGGGGAGCGCGGAGTTCTAGGGGACGCCAGGGACGTTGTCCCTGGACCCTACCAAAGGGATAAATCCCTTTGGAATCCCGCCTTCGGACTTTATCTTTGGAATGTAGCCCTTCGTATGGTTTTTCAGGGGTTTTTTTGTGAGGGTTTCAGGGTTTTGTCTAATAAGGAGGGCCGCTGATATCCCCAGGAGGTGTCGGAGGGTCGCAACCCTCTGACTGTTTTCCGAAGCCAGCGACATGCGCGGTGGCTTCGGTGCCTTGCGCAGCAAGGCTTCCTCACAGGAAACCCTGGCCGTGAGCGCAGCGAACAAGGGTTTCCTGCAAAATCGCTTAAGTGGGCAGCGCCCACTTAAGCGGCGCCAAAGGCGCAGTTGACAAATCTTTCCCTCGCATAAAGCCCCCTCAAAATCCCATACTAGGGATGCAAAGACAAACGGCAAGGCAATGCGGCACAGCATTTCGCAATTTGCTATCAAGGAGGCAGGCATATCATGCGGGCAACGGGTATCGTGCGAAGGATTGATGAGCTGGGTCGGGTGGTGATTCCCAAGGAAATTCGCAGAACGCTGCGCATCCGCGAGGGCGATCCCCTGGAAATCTACACCGACCGGGACGGAGAAGTAATCCTGAAGAAATATTCCCCCATTGGCGAAATGGCCGCCTTCGCCAAGGATTATACGGAATCCCTCTTTCGGGCCATGGGGCATATCGCATGCATCGTGGACCGGGACCAGGTGGTGGCGGCCAGCGGCGTGAACAAGAAGGAGCTTTCCGACAAGCCCATCAGCCATGACCTGGAAACCGCCATCGCCAACCGCCAGACCGTGGCCATCAACCGGGCCGTGGGGGGCAAGATCGTGGCCGTCACCAACGAGGAGGACATCACCGGCTATACCGCCCAGGTGGTTTCTCCCATCATCGCCGACGGGGAAGCCATAGGGGCCGTGCTGTTGCTGAGCAAGGAGCAGGGGGCCCGCATGGGGGATACGGAGCTGAAGGTGGCCGAAACGGCGGCGGGCATCGTGGGCCGGCAAATGGAACAATAAGGGAGACCCGCCGGCTTGCCCGCCCCGAGCCGCCTGCGAGATTGGCTTGCGCTACCGCAACATTATGCTTATAATAGGCATGTTGCGGTTTTCTTTTTATTGCCATATCCTGGAGAGCTGGAGGCATCCCCTTGAGCGAAAATCGGAAATCCATGGTAGGCGGGATGACGGTGCTCACCGCCGTTGGCCTCATTTGCAAGGTCATGGGAGCCCTGTACAACATCCCTTTGGCCTGGATCGTGGGAAAGACAGGCTTGGCCTTGTATTTGCTGGTTTTTCCCACCTATAACATGCTCCTCACCCTCTCCTCGGCGGGGATTCCCGTGGCCATCAGCCGCATGGTCAGCTACAGCCTGGCCCAGGATGACCCCCGCAATGCCAAGCGCATCTTCCGGGTGGCCCAGAACCTGCTGATCGCTTTAGGGCTGGTGTCCAGCCTGCTGATGATCGTCTTCAGCCCCAGCCTGGCCCGCCGGGTGGGGGATCCCTCCACCACCTGGGGCTTTATCGCCATCGCTCCCTCGGTGCTGCTGGTGTGCTCCATGTCCGCCTTCCGGGGGTTGATGCAAGGCCAGCAGAACATGGTGCCCACAGCCATTTCCCAGCTGATTGAACAGGTAGGCAAGGTGGTCATCATTTTGCCCTTGGCCTATGTGGGTATGCGGATGTCCGTGGTGCACGCGGCTGCTTTTATTTTGCTGGGTACCACGCTGTCCGAAGCGGCCGCCCTTGTGTACATGGGCATTGTCTATAAGCGGAACCAGCGCTCCTTTGCCTTGAGGCCCCAGAACGAGGCGTTGCCCAGGCAGAGCCGCAAGGCCCTGACCCGCCAGCTGCTGAACATCTCCATTCCCGTGGCCTTGAGCAGTTTGCTCATCCCCCTGGCCTCCTTCATTGACAGCGGCATGCTCCTGAACCGCCTGATGGACAGCGGCATGACCTTGGAGGTGGGCAGGGCGCTGTATGGGCAATACTCCGCCTATGTCATCGCTTTGATCAACGTGCCTACGGCTTTGTCCATCGCCATCGCCATGAGCCTGGTGCCCGCCATTTCCAGGGCCATGGCCCAGGGCGACGATGATTGGATGCGGAAGCAATGCGCCATGGGCCTCCGCTATGCCTTTTCCCTGGGGCTGCCCTGCTCCGTGGGCATGAGCCTGCTCAGCAGCCGCATTTTGTCTATGGTTTTCCCCTTTGGCTCCGCGGCGGAACTAAAGACCATCGCGGATTTGCTGAGCCTTTCCAGCCTCACTATCGTGCTGTTTACCGTGGTGCAGTCCACCGAGGGGATTTTGCAAGGGCTGCGCAAGCAGCGTATTCCCATGTACACCTTGATCGCGGGGGTGGCGGTGAAGATCGTGCTGAATTATACGTTGATCGGCACTCCCTCCATCAACATGTTCGGCGCGCCCATCGCCTCCATCGCCTGCTACACCGTGGCCATGGTGCCCAATTTGTACTTTACCTACAGGTACGCCAAGATGAAGCTGGATTTCATGGGAACCATCGGCAGGCCCCTGCTGGCCACGGGGGGCATGGGCCTGATCATTTGGCTGGGCAACCGGTTTTTGCCCCAGGGCAGGCTGTGGACGGCTTTGCTGCTGCTGGTGGCCGTGGCCGCCTACGGGACCTGGGCCCTGTGGACCGGGGCCATGACCCGGGAGGACCTGGCCCCCTTCCTGGGGCGCTTCCGCCGCCGGAAGCGGGCCCACCCCTGACAAAAGGAGAGGCGTATGAAGGAAATTACCGTGGTGACCCTCAGCACGGGCAATGAGGACTTGCTGACCCTCTCCGCCCTGGGGGCCCTGGAAAAGGCCCGGCTGTTGGTGTTGCGCACCCGCCGCCACCCCATTGCCCCTTATCTGGAAAGCAAGGGGATCGCCTTTGAGTCCCTGGATTTTCTCTATGAGGCCTGCGAGGATTTTGACGTGTTCAACCGGGCGGCTGCGGTAAAGCTCATGGAGCTGTGCCAGGAGGGGCCCCTGTGCTATGGGGTGGCGGACCCGGCCCTGGATGGCACCGTGATGGCCTTGCAAAGGCTGAAGCCCCTGGACATCCGGGTGACAGTGCTGCCCGGGGTGAGCCACGCCGACCGGTGCCTGGGCCAGCTGGGGCTTCAAAGCGCCTCGGTGCGGATTTTCGCGGCGGAGGAATTTCGGGAGGCCCAGGTGATTCCCCGGGAGCCCTTGCTGCTGTGCGAGCTCCACAGCCGGGAATGCGCCGGGGACTGCAAGGTGAAGCTGCTGGAGCTGCTCCCCCCGGAGACGGAGATCACTTTTTTTGAGGGAACGGACCGGGGGGGCCTTCAGGGACGGGCGCTGCTCCTTTGCGAGATGGACAGGCAGAAAAGCTACGATCATTTGACCGCCGCCTATGTGCCGGGGGTGCCCATGCTGCGGCGCCAGCGCTATGACATGGAGGATTTGAAGGCCGTGATGACCCGGCTGCGGGGCCCCGGGGGATGCCCCTGGGACCGGGAGCAGACCCACGAGAGCCTGCTGCCCAACCTGCTGGAGGAGAGCTTCGAGTACATCGCCGCCGTCCGGGAGCAGGATACCGAGCATATGTATGACGAGTTGGGGGACGTGCTGCTGCAGATCGTCTTTCACGCGGAGATCGCCCGCCAGCACGGGACGTTCGACCTGAACGACGTCACCACCGCCATCAGCGGGAAGATGATCGAGCGGCATACCCACATCTTCGGCAGCGCCAAGGCGGACACCGCCCAGGAGGTCCTGGACAACTGGGAGGCCCTTAAGCGGGAGAAGCGGGGCATCGCCTCCACGGGGGAAGCCATGCGGGACGTATCCACCGGGCTTTCCCCCTTGATGCGGGCCTGGAAGGTACAGCACAAGGCCGCCAAGGTGGGCTTCGATTTCGCCGGCCCCCGGGAGGCCCTGGACAAGGTACTGGAGGAGGCCCGGGAGGTGCTGGACAACTTGCAGGAGCAGGCCGATCCCCAGGAGGAATTGGGGGATTTGCTGTTCTCTATTGTCAACCTTTGTCGGCTGTGCGATCAAAATCCGGATATCGCGTTATTTGCGGCTACCAACAAGTTTATTTCCCGTTTTGTTTCCATGGAGAACGCGATAAAAAGCGAAGGAAAATGCGTCAGGGACTTGACTTTATCAGAAATGGATGTATACTGGAGTTCAGGAAAGCAAGCAAAGTAACACTTTCCCGATGAAAGCGTTGTTTTGTAAGACTTTCACAAGGGAAACCCGACATCAAACCACAATCATATGGCTAAAAACTGAGGAGGTACTACATTATGAACAAGGCTGAATTGACTGCTGCACTCGTGAAGAAGACCGGTTTCACCAAGAAGGATGCCGAGAAGGCCCTGGGCGCCGTCACCGAAGTGATCACCGAAGCGCTGGCCGAAGGCGAGAAGGTCCAGGTCGTGGGCTTTGGTTCCTTCGAAGTCCGCAATCGCCCCGCCCGCGTGGCCCGCAACCCCCGCACCGGCGAACAGATCAAGATCAAGGCTTCCAAAGCTCCCGTTTTCAAGGCCGGTAAGGCTCTCAAGGACAGCGTCAACAAGTAAGAAGTGCAAGACGGAGGCGCGCTGCGCGCTTTCACTGGAACGCGGGTGCTCGCTGGAGTGCCCCGTTTTTTTGTGGGCGGAAGCGGGATAGCCGGGGGAGAGGCGGTACTATGCCCGCGCTTCCCATCCCCATATCCCCCTTGTTTTTACCGCCCGTCCAGGGTACAATCAAAAAGATATCGGCGATTGTCAAGGAGGGCTTCCCATGAGGCTGGATAAATATCTGAAGGTTTCCCGCATCATCAAGCGGCGCACGGTGGCCAACGAGGCCTGCTCCGGCGGGCGGGTCAGCGTCAATGGCAAGGTGGCCAAGCCCGGCGCGGAGGTGAAGGAGGGGGACCTGCTGGAGATTCGCTTCGGCAACCGGGTGGGCAAATACCGCATTGTCACCATCGCCGAGCATGTGCGCAAGGAAGGGGCGGCGGATATGTACCAGGTGGTGGAGGAAAGCCCGGAGATGGCCGCCCAGCGCGGGGAGGAATGACATGAGCACGGTTGCGGTTGTGCTGGCGGGCGGGATGGGCCGGCGCATGGGCCAGGAGGGAAATAAGGTCTTCCTCTCTCTGCGGGGCTTTCCCGCCATGGTCCGGGCCATTGTGCCCTTTTCCGCCCTGTGCGACCGGGTGGTGGTGGTGGCCCGGCAGGGGGAGGTCCAGGCCATGGAAAGCCTGCTGGAGCGCTATGGCCTCAGCCGCCTGGTTCACGCGGTGGTGGGCGGCGGCGAGACCCGCCAGGATTCCGTGCGGGCCGGGCTGGAGGCCCTGCCCCCGGACGCGGAGATGGTGCTGGTGCATGACGGGGCCCGGGCGCTGGTCACCAAGGCGGTGATCCAGCGGGTCATCGCCTCGGTACAGGAGCGGGGCAGCGGCGTCGCCGCCGTGCCAGTGACGGATACGGTGAAGCGGGCCGGAGCCGACGGGCAGGTGCGGGAAACCCTCCCCCGGGAGGAGCTCTTTGCCATGCAAACGCCCCAGGGCTTCCGGGTGGAGCTGCTGCGCCGGGCCCATCAGCGGGCCCTGGAAACGGGCTATGTGGGAACCGATGACGCGGCCCTGCTGGAGCACGCGGGCCTGCCGGTGTTTTTGTGTCAGGGGGACCCTGAGAATATCAAGCTGACCACGCCTTTGGACCTGGTCCTGGCGGAGCGGATTCTGGAGAGCCGGTCGGCCCGGGAGGTGGAGCCATGATGCGCATTGGACAGGGGTTTGACGTTCACGCCTTGGTGGAGGGCCGCCCGCTGATCCTCTGCGGCCTGGAGATTCCCCACGAAAAGGGGCTGTTGGGCCACAGCGACGCGGATGTGGCCACCCATGCCCTGATGGACGCGCTGCTGGGGGCGGCGGCTTTGGGGGATATTGGAGCCCTGTTTCCGGACACCCAGGAGGCCTACCGGGGAGCCCGGTCCGTGGAGCTGCTGCGGGTGGTGATGGACAGGCTGCGGGAAGCAGGGCTGCGGCCTGTGAACGTGGATGTGACCATTGTGGCCCAGCGCCCCAAGCTGCGGCCCTACATCGATGAGATGCGGGCCGGCCTGGCCCGGGTGATGGACCTGCCCCCGGACCGCGTCAGCGTGAAGGCCACTACCACGGAGCGCCTGGGCTTTGAGGGGGAGGAAAAGGGCATCTCCGCCCAGGCGGTATGCCTGCTGGAATCCCGCTAGAGATCAAAGAGGGCCCCTGAAGCCGGGCGCCCGGGAGACGGCCGCCGGGGTAAGAACCTGTAGGGGATCATGATGCACGAGAGAAAAGGCCGCCCCAGAAAAGCGGTTGACTGCTGCGTGGATCCCGAACGCAATCACTTAATGCTAGTGGTTGCGTTTTCGCTTCTCTTGGGTGTACTCCTAGCCCCGCACATGAAGGAGGGACGCTGGCTTTGGCTGCTGCTGCCCTTGGTGGCGGGGCTGTTCTTGGTTTTGCCCAAGGTGGGGCTGGGGCCCCATTTGGCCGTGGCTTTGGCGGTATTCGCCTTGGGGGCGCTGTGGACCCAGGTGTGGCTGCATCCCCGGATGCCCGTTCCGGGCCGGTATGCCATCACCGGCGTGGTCTACGGGGAACCCATTCGGCGCACGGACCAGCGCATGACCTTCTACCTCAGCCATGTGGAACTGGACGGGGAACCGCAGCCCGGCAGGACCTATTGCACTTTGTACGTCTACGGGGAGGAGCCGCTGCCCCAGCTCTTTGACGGGGCCCGGGTGTCCTTCACGGGCCGGGTGTACCATCCCCAGGGGAAGCAAGGCCCTCATGATTTCGACTACCGGATGTGGCTTTTGCAGAGCCGCGTCTCCTACGGCATTTCCTCGGTACGGGATTTGCAAATTAATAACAACCCCCAGGACGCCCCCTGGAACGACGCGGCTTCCCGGATCCGGATGGGCATGCGGGCCGCCCTGACCCGGGTCATGGGGGAGGAGGCCAGGCTGGCCATGGCCATGATCCTCAGCGACCGGGAGGGGATGGGGGAGGATGAGATTTTGGCCTTTCAAAAGACGGGCATTGCCCATGTGATGTCCGTATCCGGGTTGCATGTGGGCATTCTGGGCGGGCTGCTGCTAAAGCTGCTGGAAAGGCTGCGGATGCGGCGTTCCCTTCGGCTTCCGGTGCTGGGCCTGCTGCTGGCGGGGTACTGCGCCCTTACGGGGTTCTCCGCCGCGGCGGTCCGGGCTGCGGTGATGCTGATCACCGCCCTGCTGGGGCGGAACCTGGGCAGAAGGCCCGATCCTTTGATCACGTTATCCACCGCCTTGGTGGCGGTGCTGATCCTGAACCCCTTGCAGCTGTTTTCCGCCGGGCTGGTGCTTTCCTTTTCCGCCATGGGGGGCATCGTGTTGCTGCAGCCCGTGTTTTTGCGATTGTTCACCGGGAAGAGCTTTCTGGAGCAGGTTTTGGGAAAGCCCCGCAGGGGCAAAGAGGGCCGGAGCCGGAAGAGGTGGCTGAAGGAGCAAAAGCGGCGTTTTCTTTCGCTGCTCAGCTTCTCCTTGGCGGCCCAGCTGGGGGTGCTGCTGCCCACGGCGGCGTACTTCCACCAGCTTCCCCTCTATGGGGTGCTCATCAATTTGCTGCTGGTCCCCTTGACGGGGCTGTTGGTGCCGCTGTACTTTATCACCTTGGCTTTGTCCTTTGTGCCCTGGGTGGGGATGGGGGTGGGCTTTGGGGCCAAATGGCTCAGCGTGTGGCTGCTATGGCTGGTGAAGCTGCTGGCGGAGCTGCCCTATGCGGCCCTGCGGGTTCCCTCCGCGCCGGCGTTTGTACTGTGCGGGGCTGCGGTGGCGGCGGTACTGGCCTCCCGGTGCTACAGGGCAGGCTGGCAAAAGCGCCTTGTGGCTTTGGGGCTGGTGGCGTGCCTGGCGGTGGGCGGGGCCCTGTGGACCCGGCCCGGAGAGCTGCGCTACATCCAGCTCAGCGCCGGGCAGGGGGACGCGGCTTTGGTAATGGACGGACCCGTGACCTTGGCTGTGGATGTGGGGGAATATGGCACCGAGGCCCGGGATTATCTCCTGGCCGAGGGCCGGGATGTGGACGCGCTGTTTCTGACCCATCTGCACCTGGACCATGTGGCTGGCGTGACGGCGCTGCTGGAAGCGGGCATCCGTATCCGCCAGGTGTACCTGCCGGTGGGGGCAACCTGGCAGCAGGTGGACCCCAAGGCCCTGGAGGTGCTGGCGGCGCTGGAGGACCAGGGCGTTCCCATGGCGGAGCTTGCGGCTGGGGACGAATTGCGCTACAATAAGGTCGGCATCCGATGCCTGTGGCCGGTGCGGGAGAAGCTGCGGGGCGGCCAGGACGCCAACGACCTGCCCATGGTGCTCTCCATCGACCTGGACGGGTACAGGCTGCTGAGCGCCAGCGATCTGAACGGGATCTACGAGGCCTACGCCGCCGCTCCCTGCGATGTGCTGAAGGTGGCCCACCACGGCAGCAAACACAGCACCGGGGACGCGTTTCTGGCCTTTGTGGCCCCCGCCATGGCTCTCATTACCTGCCAGGAGGGGAACGCCGCGCTGCCCGCCCCGGAAACCCTGCGGCGGCTGGCGGACCAAAACATCCCGGTATACCGCACGGACCAGCGGGGGGACATCACCCTGACCGTGGCGGAGGGGCGGCTGGCCTTACGTACCTACAAGTGAGGGGATTTTGTGAATCATACAGCCTTTTTCTCGGCCATCAAGGGGGGAGCCCTCAGCGGGGTATACCTGCTGGAGGGGACGGAGGAGTACATCAAGCAGCAGGCCTTGGCCCGGCTGTGCGCAAAACTGTTACCCCCGGGGCTGGAGCAGATGAACCTGACGGATTTGCAGAACCCCGATGCGGATTCGCTGATGGCCGCCGCCGAAACCCTTCCCTTTTTAGGGGAAAAGCGGGTGGTGGTGGTGCGGGAATGCGATTTGCTCACCTCGGGCCGCAAGCAGGAAAACGAGGACAAGGCGGAGGCGCTGCTTTCCTACCTGGAGCATATGTCCCCCAGCACCTGTTTGGTGTTCACCGTGAAGGGCAAGGCCGACGGCCGCAAGAAGCTCTACACCTACCTGAAAAAGCGGGACGCCATCGTGGACTTTTCCCCCATGAGCGACGGGGAGGCCCAGGAGTGGGCCCGGCGCAGCATGAAGGCCCTGGGAAAGCAGATGGACGGGGAAACCGCCGCCTTTTTGATCTTCACCGTGGGGCGGGACGCGGCGCTGCTCCGCCAGGAAATGGACAAGCTGGTGGGCTACGCCGGGGAGCGGGAGGCTGTCACCGCCCGGGACATTGAGGCGGTTTGCACCAAATCCTTGGAATGCACGGTGTTTCAGATGGTGGACGCCCAGGTGGCGGGGAAGAACGAGGAGGCCTTCCGCCTGCTGTCGGACATGGAGCACAGCGGGGAGGACCGGATGGGCATTCTGGCCATGCTGCTGCGCCAGTACCGCATTTTGTACCACATGCGCTGCCTGACGGAGGAAAGGGTGCCTCCTCAAAACCTGGCCTCGCTGCTGGGAATTCCGCCCTTTGCCGTGGCCCGGACCCAGCAGCAGGCCCGCCGCTACGCTGCCCAAAGCCTCCGGGCCGCCTATGAGGCGCTGCTGGAGCGGGAGTACGGCATCAAAAGCGGGCGGATCCCCCAGGAGGGCTGCGCCCAGGCGGCCTTGCTGGAGCTGGACAGCATCCTCAATGGCCAAAGGGCCTAAGGAGGGCTTTTGGCATCCGTACCAAAAAGAAAACATCCCCACCAGGGGAAACGCATTGCGCGGCTTCCCTGTTTTTTGTATAATAACCCAAAGTATGCCCAAGGAGGGCCAGCAAAGGAGGTTTCCTGTATGTCCGACCCGGTGAAGCAAATCGCCATGCGCATTTTGGATCTTCGCGAGATCTCGGACTACACCGTCCAGCAGATGGCGGACGCGCTCAGCGTGCCCGTGGAGGAATACCGCAAATATGAGAGCGGCGAAGTGGACATGCCCATCAGCTTCTTGGTGAAAATCGGCGAGGTCTTCCATGTGGACATGACCGAGCTGTTGACGGGAGAGACCCCCAGGCTCAGCGTGCTCAGCGTGACCCGGGCGGGCAAGGGGCAGGACATCATCCGTCACGACCAGTACACCTACAAGAACCTGGCCTATAACTTTGCCCATCGCAAGATTGAGCCCCTGTACGTGACCGTTCCCCCGGACACCAATCAAAAGATGGTGCCCAACAGTCATGAGGGCCAGGAGTTCGACTACATCCTCTCCGGGGTGATGCGCATGATCATCGGCAAGCATGAGGTGGTGCTGCATCCCGGGGACAGCGTGTATTACGACTCCCGCACGCCCCATGCCATGCAGGCTGTGGGGGACGAGCCGGCGCGGTTTTTGGCGATGGTGATTCCGTAGGAAGGCCCGGAAAGATGGGGATTCACGCCCGCGGTAGAAAGGGAGTATGGCAGGATGCTGGCGGATCGGTATCTACGGACGGATTTTACCTCCCAGGAGGATTTTGAGCAAAACTTTACCCTGAAAGTGCCGGAGCATTTTCATTTTGCCTATGACATCATCGACGAATACGCCAGGATAGAGCCGGACAAGCGGGCGCTGATCTGGTGCGATTTGCACGGCAATGAGCGCGCCTTCACCTTCGGGGAGCTAAGCCGCTTAAGCGACCAGGCGGCCAATGTCTTTGCCGCCCACGGGCTGAAAAAGGGCGACCCGGTGATGATCATGCTCAAGCGCCGCTACCAGTTCTGGATCGCGTTTCTGGGGCTGCTGAAGGTGGGCTGCGTGCTGATTCCCGCCACGGCGCAGCTGCAAAAAAAGGACATCGTCTACCGGGCCAACGCCGCCGGGGCCTGCGCCATCCTGTGCGTGGAGGAGGCCGAGGCCCGGGCCAATGTGTGGGCGGCCAAGCCCGAATGCGAAACGGTCCACACCCTTTTCACCCTTTGCGAGGACGAGCATTTTTTTCATTTTGACCAGGAGCTGGCCGCCGCCTCCCCCCGCTGGGAGAAGCCGGCGGATTTGCCCGCCAATGAGGACCGGATGCTGCTGTACTTCACCAGCGGCACCACGGGCATGCCCAAGATGACGGCCCACAACTGGACCTATCCCATCGCCCAGGCGGTGACGGGCTATTACTGGCATAACCTGGGAGATCAGGATATCCACATGGCCGTGGCGGATACCGGCTGGGCCAAGGCGGGCTGGGGCAAGATGTTCGGCCAGTGGATTTGCGGGGCGACCCTGTTTGTGTACGACTTTGACCGGCTGGTGGCCTCGGAGCTGATGGAGGTGATCACCCGGCACAAGGTCACCAGCTTCTGCGCGCCTCCCACGGTGTACCGCTTCATGATCAAGGAGGACATCACCAAGTACGATTTCAGCCACCTGCGCTGGGCCAACTGCGCGGGAGAGCCCTTAAACCCCGAGGTGTACGAGCAATTCCTGAAGGCTACGGGGGTAAAGATCCACGAGGGCTTCGGCCAGACCGAAACCACGCCCCTCCTCATGACCAGCAAGTGGATGGAGCCCAAGCCCGGCTCCACAGGCAAGCCCTCTCCCGCCTATGCCATCGCCTTGGTGGACGGGGACGGCAACGAGGTGGAGGACGGCGTGGAGGGCGAGATCGTGATCCGCCTGGACCAGGGCCATCCCCCGGGGCTGTTCGCGGGCTATTACCGCAACCGGGAGCAGACCGACGAGGTGTTCTACGGCGGGCTGTACCACACCGGGGACATGGCCTGGCGGGACGTGGAGGGATACTATTTCTTCATCGGCCGCAGGGACGACGTGATCAAGTCCAGCGGCTACCGCATCGGGCCCTTTGAGGTGGAAAGCGCCCTTTTGACCCACCCGGCGGTGCTGGAATGCGCCGTCACTGCGGTGCCGGACCCGGACCGGGGCCAGGTGGTAAAGGCCACGGTGGTGCTGGCGAAAAACCGGGGCTACGAGGCCGGGGACGAGCTGGCCAAGGCCCTTCAAAAGCATGTGAAATCCGTTACCGCCCCCTACAAATACCCCCGCATCGTGGAGTTTGTGGAGGAGCTGCCCAAGACCATCAGCGGCAAAATTCAGCGCAAGCTGATCCGGGCCCGGGACGAGGGCAGCCGCCTGGAGCCGGAGACGGCGGCGGTGAAGCAGTCCCTTGCTTTGGCCGCCTTAGTGGTGCGAGACTACGACGAGGCCATCGCCTTCTTCACCGAAAAGCTGGACTTTACCTTGCTGGAGGATACCTACCAGCAGGAGCAGGACAAGCGCTGGGTGGTGGTGGCCCCCCCGGGCTCCAAGGAGAGCGGCATTCTGCTGGCCCGGGCCAGCAAGCCTTGCCAGGAGGACTTCATTGGCCGGCAGACCGGGGGCAGGGTGTTCCTGTTCCTCCAAACCAACGATTTCTGGCGGGATTACCGGAAGATGACCGCCAGGGGCATCGAGTTTGAACGGGAGCCCAAGCAGGTCCCCTATGGCACCGTGGCGGTGTTCAAGGATTTGTACGGGAATTTGTGGGACTTGGTGGAGTATGAGAAGAGCCACTTGATGAGGAATAGGTGAGGATGAGCGACGCGCGAGGGCCCCGGCCAACGGGCCGGGGCCCCTCACGTCTCTTCCCTCTTTCCCTCTACCTGGACAGTTTCTCCAACTGCCCCCGCTCCTGCTCCGTCAACACAAAGGAAAGCGCCATGGCATTGTCCCTGGCCTGCTGGGGACTTTTCACCCCGGTGATCACCACGCTGCGGGGCAGGCTGTCCAAAATCCAGCGAATAGCCACGCTGGCCACGGACACTCCATACTTCTGGGCCATAGGCCTCATGGCCTCCACGATCGCCAGGTTCTTCTCCAGCTTCTCCCCATAAAAATTATCATACACGGAACGGCTGCGGCGGTCGTCCGCCTCAAAGTGCACGTCCTTGCCGTATTTGCCGGTGAGGATACCCTGGCCCAGGCTGCCCCAGGTAAGGGGAGAGATATCCAAGGCCCGGGCAATCTCCAATATGGCAGCCTCGTCCTTTCGGTGGGCCAGGCTGTAATGATTCTGGAAGCTGGCAAGTTCCCGGGCGTAGGGCAAAAAGGCGGGCAAGTCCCCGGGCCCAATGTTGCTGAGGCCGATGGCCCGGATGGCCCCCCGGCGCTTGTGGACCAAGAGGGCCTCCATCATCTGGGGAATGGGGGTCACGCCGTCCAGGTAATGAACTTGGTACAAATCGATGTAGTCCGTGCCCAGGCGCTTCAAGCTGGCTACCAGGGCCGCGTCGATGTAGGCCGGGCTGTTGTCGTAAAAGGTTTTGCCCTTTTCCATCCGCACGCCGAACTTGGTGGCCAGTACCGCCTGGCTGCGGCGGCCCCGGAGGGTTTCCCCCAAGGTCTCCTCGGAGCGGCCCAGGCCGTAGGTGTCGGCGGTGTCAAAAAAGTTCACGCCCATGTCCAAGGCGCTGAGGATGGCCGCCTCCACCTCCTGGCGGCTCACATGGCCCCAGCCGTATTCTCCCGCCGGGCAGCCGCCGATGCACAGCCGGCTGACCTGCTGATCCAGTCCCGTAAGCTGTATGGTTTCCATAGGCTCTCCTTTGCGCTAGGGGCGACGAAGCCCCTTGGGATAGTGGTTTTTGAACTGCCCGTCGCTGCCCTTGCCCCAGCCCAGGGCAAGCCCCTGATAGGCCGCCAGGGCATAGCCCCGGGGCGCTTCCTCCAGGGGAAGGGCCTCTCCCCGCTGATAGGCCTGGGCCTGGGAAAGGGTCAGGGGCATGGAGGGAAAGGGGGAAGGGCTGGGCAGGCCCAAAGCCAAAGCGTGATCCGGCATAAAAACCTTGCCCTTCATACCCCCCAGGTGCAGCCCCGCCCGCAGTACTTTGATCCCTTGGAGGGGAGGCAGGGGAGGGGAGCACAGCAGCGTGTCCCCCAGCATGGCGTAGGGGATCGGCATAGGTGGCGTCAAGGCGGCGGCTTGGGAAGCGTCCGGGCTTTGTCCCAGGAATGCCACAAAGGCGGCCAGCAGGGCTGGGGAAGCTGGCCTAAGCACCTGGGCCGGGTCCAGAAAGGGCGCTTCTCTGGGATCGCAGGCCTCGCTCTCCCCGCCCTTGCGCAGCTTCGCCACAAAATGCCCCTCTCCCGGGAACTGATGGGGCAACATCTGAACCATCCCCTCCCGGGAGGCCAGCACGCGGCCCTCCCCCAAGGGCACCGAGAATTCCACCGGCTCCATATCCGGGAAGGTTTCCCGAAACCAGCGGATCATGCCCCGGTTTTCCTCCGGGCTGAAGGTACAGGTGCTGTACACCAGGCGGCCGCCGGGCTTCAGCAGCTCATAGGCAGAGGCCAGGATGCGCCGCTGCCGCGCCGCGCAGCCCGCCGGACTGCTGGGGGTCCACTGGAGGCGGGTTTCCGGATGGCGGCGGAACATTCCCTCGCCGCTGCAAGGGGCGTCCACCAGCACCGCGTCAAAGGCCCGGGGCCAGGCCCGGGCCAAGGCCGCCGGGTCAGCGCACACCGCCAAAGCGTTGCCAAGGCCCATCCGCTCCAGGTTGCGGCTGAGCACCTGGGACCGGGAGGGCACCGGCTCGTTGCAAACCAGCAGCCCCTGTCCCCCCAGCATGTCCCCCAGTTGGGTGGACTTGCCTCCGGGGGCTGCGCACAGGTCCAGCACTGTTTCCCCGGGCTCCGGGGCCAGCACCCGGGCCGGGAGCATGGCGCTGGGTTCTTGCAGATAGTAGGCCCCGGCTTCATGGAGGGGATGGGCCCCAGCCTGGCTTTCCGGGGACAACCAATGGCCCCGAGGCTCCCAGGGAATAACATCCCCCAGGCCCTGGGGCTCTTCCCCGGCAGGCAGCGGCTTTCGGGGATTCAAACGAAGGCCCCGCAAGGCGGGGGCCTCCAGGGCGGCAAAAAAGGCCTCCGCCTCTGTTCCCAGCTGCTGCCGCATCCGGGCCACAAAGGCCTCCGGCAAAGGGGGAAGCCCGTTCACAGGTCCTCCCGGAGCCAATCCGGCTTCATCACCGGGTCCAGGGGGAAGAACAGGGCTTGCATGTCTGGGGGCAGCTCCTTCCGCAGGCGCTCATAGCCCGTCACCAGGCCGATGGGCACATTCAAGCGCCGGGAAACCTCCTCCAGCAATTCCTGGGCCTGGATCAGGTCCCGGGCGGTGGTTTCCTCCTGCATGTTGGCGTTGTTCACCAGATAATTCGGGCGGACGCGGGCCCGGCGCTGGATGAGGGAAAACAACTCCTCAATGTCCTGGATGGTGCCGGAAAAGGGCCGCAGGGGATTGACCACATACAGGGCCACCAGCCTGTCCCCCAGGGCCGAGAGGTAGGGGGCATACCGGCCCAAAGCCGCCGCGCCGGTATCGTCCCCCCCCACGTCCACCACCACATGGTCGTAGTGGGATTCAAACACAGCTTGGATCTGGGCGGGCAAGGAGGGCACGTCCACAGCCGTGAGGGCAAAGGACGGCATCATCAGCTCAATGCCCTCCCCTTCCAGCAGCGCCCTTTGCTCAGCGCTGCGAAAATAGGGGTTCACAATGTCCAAATCCACCAGGGCCACCCGGCCCCCGCTTTGGCGGCGCTGCTCCCTGGCCAGGGCCAAAGCCAGCTCGGTTTTGCCGCTGCCGTAGTTGCCCAGCAGCAGCATGTACGCTCCCTCAATGGGCCGGATCATTCCTCATCGCCTTTCTCAGACTTTTTGGGCAACACCGGGGAATGGAAGGCGGTTTTGATGTTGGCCGTGGGCTGGAGGTCCCGGATGGTGGGCTGGTTGGTTTCGTCGTTGATCCGTACCAGCTCCCGGGCCTTTTTCGCAAAGGAGGCCAGGCCCCCCGTGGAGCGGGCGGGAGCGCCGGGCTCCGCCTCCCGGTAATAGGCCACATAGGAGGTATCCGGGAAATCCACCAGGGGCTTCAGCAAGGGCTCCTCCGGCTGGGAAGGCTCCCCGGAGCCCACCAGGCCGATATTCTGCTGAAAGGTTTCCAAGTCCAGGCCCGGGTGTACGGGCTCGTTCCCGGGAGGCGGCTCCCGCTGGGGCTGGGGATACAGCATCTCAGGGGCTGGGGGCGGGGCAAAGCCCGCCTGTACATCCCGCAGGTAGGCCTCCGGCTCCGGCCTGGAGGCCCCAAAGCCCGGCGCCAGGTCCATGGCCGGGTTCTCATAGGGCTGCTGGTAGGCGTCCACAGAGAGCTGGGGGGGCAGCGCCGCCCAGACCTCCGTGGGCTCGTCAAACACGGGCTGCACCTCCGCAAAGGACTGGACCGGATAGGAAACCTCCGGCCCGGGCCCAGCCAAAGGCGCAAAATCCTGGACCATGGGGGAGGGCACCCCGTAGGCCTCCAGGGGCGGAGGCGGGGGCGCCTGGTAAGCGGCATAGGGCTCCTGATAGAGGGGCTCCTGATAGGGCTCCTCCTGCGGGGCGTAGGGTTCCTGGTAGGGCGCAAAGCCCTCCTGGTGCGGAGCAAAGGCCTCCTGATAGGGAGCGAAGGCTTCCGGGCTTTGAGGCGCGGAGGCAGCCACGGGCCGCTGATAGGCGGCCCGCTCCCGGGGAGCCTCCTTCCGGGACAGCCTCCGTTTCAGCCGCCCCAGCCGGGTGCTCCACACATAATCAGGCCGCCACCGAAAGAAGAAAATGATCCGGTCCAGCACAAAACCGCCCACGCAAAGGGCCAAAAATACGGTTTGCCAATGAAGGCGCAAAAAGGTGAGGAAGCTTCCCCCGCTTTCGCTGCTGAGCAGCTTCCATAGATTGTCAAACAGGGCCCGCAGCCATCCCAGCAGGATGGATAAAATGGCGCTGGCAAAGCCGTTCATGTGGCTCTTCCTTTCTTGGGCCCCCAGGGCCGCCGCGTGGGGGAAAGGACCCCGCTACTCCGCCACCTCCACGTGGAAGGAGGCGTTTTTGGGGGTGATGGCATAGGTGAAATCCCGCTCGTCCACGCCGCTGATTTTCAGCAAAATGGGCAGCTCATAGTCCCCGGAGGGCAGGTCGCTGACGTCCACATAGGCCGTGAAGGCGGAGGCCTTCAGGCTGTTCAGCAGCAAAGCGGGTCCGGTCAGGGACAGGGATACGGTTTTGGCGTCGCACTGGACGCTGCGGTGGTTGGAGCGGTCCGTAAAGGACAGCTTCACGCTGGGGAACTCCCGGGTGTTGATCACCGGGGCGATTTCCACATAGAGGTTGATGCTGTCGGTGCTGAGGTATACCAGCTCGGCGGGCTTGCGCACCTTCATCTGAACGGAGAAGGACTCGCTCTGGCCCGTCACGTCCACGGGCTGCTCCAAAAACAGAGAGTTCAGGGCCTCCAGCCCGGTCTCTTCCCCAGCGGCCACCAAAAGGTTGGGAGTGGCGCTGACGCTTTTCACCTCGTAGCCCTGGGCGGGGGAGCCCTGGATAAGGGAGAGGGAGGAGAGGGGGAGGGTTTTGGTTTTGTACAGGGTTTGCTCCACCACGATGGAGCGCAGCAGCACCCCGGCGTTGGTCACGTCGATGAAATCGCTCTGGATCTCGTTGCCCTCCTCGTCCTCAAAGCGCAGGGGCAGCGCGGTGCGGATCAGCCCCACCTGGGCGGGCAGCCGGGACACGTCCAAATCCACCATCACCCGGGCAATGCGGGTGACGATGCTCTTGGGCCCGCTCACCGATACGCTGCCGGGGTCCAAGGCCGGGGCGGTACCGTAAAAGCCCTTGGGGAACTGGCCCTTGCGCTGGGCGGACACCGGCACCCGGTAGCTGGTGATGTACTCGTCCACGGTCACCTCCACGCTGTCCGGGGAGAGCTGGCGGACGGTGCCGTAGGTGGTGGTGGAGGTGGTGGAGATGCGGAGGGTCTGGGTGCCGGGCTGGGTGATCTTGCTCAAATCAATGCGGGGGTTGTAGTTGGAGGAGGTGACGGTGTTGTACTCCCGCTGGGGTACATCCGCGCTGAGGCGGACGGTGAGGGGCGCGGCGGCAAAGTTGTTCAGCACGATGAGCCCGTTGCGCAGGAGGGAGTCCGCGCCGGTGATGGTTACGGGCACATCCGCAAAGGTGCGCTCCCGGGTGAGGGTGGGGTCCTGGGTGATGAGGCCGGCCCAAAGGCAAACCGCCAAAAACAGGGCCAGCAGCTTCCAGGGCAAATGGTGCATCAGCATCTTCCAAAGCCGCTTGGGCAAGCCCTTCAGGGCGGCCTGGAGGGAGGCCTTTTCCGCGGTCTTTCTCTCGTTCGCTCCAGGTTCCAAGTTCATGCCGCACCTCCCCTGCGCCGCTTGGTTTTTTCCAAGAGGGTAGCCCAAAGGCTGCCGTCCTTTTGGTGGTACATGCCCGTGAGCACCGCCTCCAAAGCGGTGCGGTCCAAATGGCGGGTCAGCCGCCCCTCCCGGGCCATGGAGATGATGCCGGTTTCCTCGCTGACGATGAGGGTGATGGCGTCGGTGGTCTCCGTGATGCCCAGGGCCGCCCGGTGCCGGGTGCCCAGCTCCCGGCTGATGGCCTTCCCCTCGCTGAGGCTGAGGATGCAGGCCGCCGCCATGATGCGGGTGGAGCGGATCACCACCGCCCCGTCATGCAAGGGCGTGTTGGGCTCGAAGATGTTTTCCAAAAGGGCTCCGGAGACCTGGGAGTCCAACCGGGTGCCGGTTTCGATCACGTCCTTGAGGCCGATGCGCTGCTCGAACACGATCAGCGCCCCCACCCGGCGGCGGCTCAGGGACAGGACGCAGCTGGTGATTTCCCGGATGATGTAGGCGCTCTCCTCCTGGTCCGTCACCCGGGAGGAATCCCGCAGGGCCCCCCGGCCAATCTGCTCCAGGGCCTTGCGCAGCTCCGGCTGAAAGAGGATCACCAGCACCAGGGCTCCGTTGTTCACCACGTTCAGCAGCACCCAGTTCAGGGCCGTAAGCCCCAGCAGGTCGCTGACCCAGCTGGCCAGCAGCAGCATGGCCAGGCCCTTGAGCACCGCGCTGGCCCGGGTTTCCTTGGTGAGCATCAGCAGCTCGTAGAGCAAAAAGGCCACGATGAAGATGTCCAGGATATCGGCCACGGTGGGGCGGTTGAACACATTCCAAAGGAGGGTCTTGACCTGCGTCCAAAGCGTTTGCATGCGTTCTCGTCCCACCTTCGTATGGCTGATAAAGTCCCATCTTTGATTATACATCATTTTACAGGCGCGGGAAAGACCTGCGTGGAAAAAGTAGGCCGTTTCCCATGGTGGGAGAAGGCGGGTCACAGCCATACAAACGGGAAAGGGAAGCCAAACCATCCAAGCGGACTGGTTTTCCTTTCCTGGGATTTGTGCTATACTATGGGATATTCCGGCAACGGGCGGCGGATGAAAGGCGGGGCGTGGAAGCGGCATGGAGCACGAGGGACACAGGCAGCGCATGAGGGAGCGCTTTCTTAAACAAGGGCTGGAAGGCTTCGCGCCCCATGAGGTGCTGGAGCTTCTGCTCTTTTATACCATTCCCCAAAGGAATGTAAATCCCCTGGCCCATCAGCTGCTGGAAAAATTTGGCTCGCTGCACAACGTGCTCCAGGCGGAGCCCCGGCAGCTCTGCCAGACCAAGGGCGTCGGGGAGTATACCGCCACCTTCCTGAGCTTATTTGGCCCGGTGGCCCGTTATGCACAGATTGAAAACGCCGGGGAGCGGGTATCTTTGAGCAGCCGGAGGCAGGCGGAGGAATACTGCGTGCGGCTGCTGGAGGGGGAGCGCCGGGAGACCTTTTACGCCATTTGCCTGAACGGGCAGATGCAGGTGCTCTTTAACGCTTTGATCGCCCGGGGTTCCCTCAGCGATGTGCCCGCCTACCCCCGGCTGGTGGCGGAGGCGGTGTTGCTGCACAATGCCCATAGCGTGCTGCTTTGCCACAACCATCCCGGAGGGTCCCTCACCCCTTCCCAGGGGGACGTGGAGGTGACCCGGCAGCTGGGCGCGCTGCTCCAGGGTTTGGAAATCACGCTGGTGGATCATATGATCGTGGCGGATGGGAAAGCCTTGAGCATGGTGGCCTGCCATTTGATTGAGCAGGAGTTTTCCAGCTTTGGGGCCGTGAGCCGCGTGGCGGACCCAGCCAGCGAGATCCGCATCCGCAGCCAGCTGCTGGCACAGGAGAAAAAAGAGCGGGAGAGGGGCCGGGCCGGGCGGCTCCCCATGGAGGTAGAATGAGCGGCAAAGACCAATTTAGCCCGGAGAAAAGGCAAGAAAAGCGGCCCGGTGCAAATGGGCCAAGGAGGCTGTTGCGCTTGGCGGTCCTGTTGATCTGCCTGGGCCTGGTTTGTTTTGCGGGCCTGGTGGGCTTTGTGAGCTATCAGGAAGCCCATGTGCCGCCCCCAAAGGACTATGACGGCATCATCGTGCTGGGGGCCCAGGTGCTGCCCTCCGGGGAGCCCTCGGTGCAGCTGCGCTGGCGGCTGGACAAGGCCATTGAAATGTACTGGCTTTCCCCCTGCCCCATCGTGGTGTGCGGGGCCCAGGGAGGCAACGAGCCCGCCCCGGAGGGCCGGATCATGCGGGAGCTGCTGATTGGGGACGGCATTCCCCAGGAGCATGTGACCGCCGAAACCGATTCCGAGGACACCCGGGACAACATCCAAAACGCCTGGGCCATCCTCTCCGCCCAGGGAGCGAAAAGGCCCCTGATCGTCACCAGCGACTACCACCTGCCCAGGGCTTTGGCCCTGGCGGCGGACCAGGGCCTTGAGCCCCAGGGCGCGGGCAGCCTGTGCAAGGAGGACCTTGAGTTTTGGATGCAAAACCACTTCCGGGAGGCCCTGGCCTGGGTCAAGTACTGGGGGGTCAAGTACCTGGGGCTGCCCCTGTGACCCGGGAGGAAATGCTGTTTGCCAGCCGCCTGGAGGGGCTGGGGCTGCCCTATGATCCCCAGGTGCCCGGGCGGCTGCTTCGATACCACACTTTGCTCCGGGAATGGAACCAGCGCATGAACCTCACCGGGGATACGGAGCTGGAAACCGCTTTGGACCGGCTTTATATGGATTCTTTGGCCCCTTTGGCCATCCCGGGCCTGTTCCCCCGGGGGGCGGAGCTGGTGGACGTGGGCAGCGGCGCGGGGTTCCCTGGCCTGCCTTTGGCCATCCTCAGGCCGGACCTTGGGGTGCTGCTGCTGGATTCCCAGGCCAAGCGCATCGCCTTTTTGGACGCGGTGGTCCAGGAGCTGGGCCTGCCCAACGTGCGCACCCTTCACGCCAGGGCGGAGGACGCCGCCCACGACCCCCATCTGCGGGAGAGCTTTGACCTGGCTGTGGCCCGGGCGGTGGCCCCCTTGCCGGTGCTGTGCGAGCTGCTGCTGCCCTTTGCCCGGGTGGGGGGCCGCATGGCCTGCTACAAGGGCCCCGCCGCCGGGGAGGAGCTGGAGGCCGGGAACCGGGCGGCCCGGCTGCTGGGGGCGGGGCCCCTCACGGTCCATCCGGTGGTCCTGCCGGATCAGCTCACCTGGCGGCATCAGGTGATCGTGGGGGAGAAGGAGCAAAAAACCCTTCGACAGTATCCCCGAAAAGCCGGGCTCCCGGGCCGCAAGCCCCTGGGAGAAACCGACAAGGGTTGACAGCAGGCCCGCTCCCTCCCCTTGGGAGCCAAGGCTTCGCCAGGGGAGCTTGTCCCTTTCTGACGAACGATTCCATCCGGGTCCCGGCAGGAGAACGGGGCCATGGATGGAATTTGCTGTATATGGGCGCGCCGGATAGCCGCGTATGCCAAGGGGGAGGGTATGCGCTGCCGCCCGGCGCGCTCAGGCCGATGGAGGCAATCGGGCAGCGGGGGGGCGGGACCATGCAGATGCTTGCGGACCAAGTGTGCTGGGTACCCATCAGCGAGATTGCGGACTGGGAGGAACCACCGGCTCCGGGGGCGCCCCGGGCCGCCCCGGACTCCTGGGAGGGCGGCTGCGCCAGCGTGCTGCTGGAGCTGCGGGAGGGGGGCGGATACACCCTCTTGGCGGGCCTGAAGCGCCTGAAGGAGCTGCGGGCCCTGGGGCAGAATTGCGTGGACGCGGTGATCACCCCCCGGTGGAACCTGGAGGAGCGGATTTCCGGCCTGCTGAGCCGCCTGCTGAAAGGGAACGTCCACTATGTGGACGAGGCCGAGGAATACCACAGGCTGCTGGAAACGGGCCTGATCACCCGGCAGGAGTTGGCGACGCGGCTGGGCCGCTCCCAGGCCACGCTGCAGCGCAAGCTGCGGCTGCTGAACCTGGGGGAGGAAACCCGGCGGCTCCTGCGCTTCTACCGCCTTTCCGAGCAGCATGCCCAGGCCATTTTGCGCATTCCCGGGGAGCAGGGCCGCAGGCGCATGGTGGAGCATGTCGGGGCCAGGAGCCTTTCCCTCCGGGAGACCGAGGCTTTGGTGGAGGAAACCCTGGCCCGGATGCCCATTCCCGTGCCCAAGGACCGGCGGATGATCCCCGCCATGCGGGACCACCGGCTCTACATCAACGCCATCCGGGGCATTGTGGAGCAGATGCAGGACGCGGGCTTGCATGCGGACATGCAAGTGCGCACCGGCGCTGCCTTGGTGGAGGTGCGCCTGTCCATCCCCTGCTTTACCCAGCCCCGGCGGCAGCTTGGCAGGGGATAGGCCCCCAAGGCTTCCCGCTCTTTTACGCGCAAGGCCCATGGGGCTTTGCGCGTTCTTTCAGGCTGTGATATACTACAGGCACGGGGTGATGCCATGAAGGGCTGGGTCGCGTGCCTGCTGGCCTTCTTTGTGTGCTGGGCGGGGCTGTCCGCTCCCGGGGCCCGGGCCGGAGAGGCTGTGAAAATCCACACCTTTTCCGCCCAGGAGATTCCCCAGGAGCTTCTGGATACCGCCATGCAGGTGAATACCCGGGAGGTTCGCATCTCCCTGACCTTTGCGGGGGACTGCACCTTGGGGGGAACCCCCGCCACGGTGAACGGAGCCCGGGGCTTTGGGGGCCTGGTGCGGCGGCAGGGCATGGAATACCCCTTTGCCCAGCTGCAAAGCCTTTTTGGCACGGACGATTGCACGGTGGTGAACCTGGAGGGGGTGCTCTCCGCCAGCCGGGAGGACCCGGCTCCTGGCAAACAGTTTCGTTTCATCGGGGAGCCGGGCTACGGGGCCATTTTGTCCCAGGGCAGCGTGGAGTGCGTGAACCTGGCCAACAACCATACCTTGGATTTTGGCCCCCGGGGATACCGGGACACCCTGGAGGCCCTGGGGCAGGCCGGGGTGGCCTATGTGGGGGAAGACGCCGTTACCGTGGTGGAAAAGGGCGGCATGCGCATCGGCCTCACCGGCAGCCTCACGGGCCTGGGCGGGGACAGGGGCCGGAACCTGGAGCGGCAGATGGAGGCCTTGCGGGCCGTGGGCTGCCAATGGATCGCCCATTCCATGCACGGGGGCGTGGAATATGCCCCGCAGCCCTCCGCCCGGCAGCGCGGCGCCGCCGCTTACGCCGCCAGGAGCGGGGCGGCGTTGGTGGTGGGTCATCATCCCCATGTGGTGCAAGGCCTGGAGATGCTGGAGAACGTGCCGGTGCTGTACAGCCTGGGGAATTGCAGCTTTGGCGGCAACGGGCGGCCCAAGGATATGGACGCCTGCCTGCTGAGGGTGGAGCTGGCCTTTGCCCAGGGGGAGCTGCAGACCATGGAGCTGGCGCTGTGGCCCATTTCCGTCAGCGGGGAAAAAGCCTTCAACAATTTTCAGCCGGTGCTGCTGTCCGGAGAGGAAGCCCGCCGGGTGATGGAAAAGCTGCAAAAGTCTTCGGCTGTGGCCCTTGCGCCCTACCAGGAAGGGAAGGGCGCGGTGCAACCGGCGGTGGAATACAAAGGACGGGAGGGGCCATAATCATGGAGGGATTACTCATGGAAAAGGTCATCCGGGGGATGGAAGCGGGCGGGTTTGAGGTGATTCCGCTCCGCACGGCCAAAGAGGCCTGCCAGTACCTCCTTGCCCATATTCCCCGGGACGCGGTGGTAGGCGCGGGCGGGTCCGTCAGCGTTCGGGACACCAATGTGCTGGAGGAGCTGAGGGCCAGGGGAAACAAGGTCCTCAGCGCCACCGGGGCTCCGCCCCAGGAGCAGAGGGCCATCCGCAGGGCGGCCATGGAGGCCGATGTGTACCTGACCTCCGCAAACGCCATCACCAAGCAGGGGCAGCTGGTGCTGGTGGACGGCCTGGCCAACCGGGTGGGCGCGGTGGCCTATGGGCCCAAAACCGTGTTTTTTGTGGTGAGCCATTCCAAGGTGGTGGACGGGGGCATCAACACCGCCATCGCCAGGATCAAGAAGGTGGCCTGCCCCCAAAACGCCCGCAGGCTGGGGCTTACCACCAGCTGCGCCGCCACGGGGCTGTGCGAGGGCGCGGCCTGCGCCGACAGCATGTGCCGCGTCACCTTGGTGCTGGACCGGGTGCCCAGGGAGCGGGAGATGCGGGTTTTGCTGGTGGAGGAAGCCCTGGGATATTGAAAAATCCTGGCGCAAAGCGCACAAAATATCGCGGAAACGGGAAAAATAGGTAGCGCGGGCATTGGGTTTGTGGTACACTGATTGATGGGAATCAGCGAAATCTTCAGAAGCCACCGGCTTCGCAAGGGAATGAACAGTGAATGGAACGAGTGGACCGCTTTTTGGCATCGTGGCAGGGGGACGCCTCCCAGGGGGCGTTGATTCATAACCCGGCTAATATGTTTTATCTTTCCGGCTACACCGGGGAGGGCTGCCTGTTTTTGTCCGGCAAGGGACGGGCGCTGATCACGGATTTCCGCTATACCGAGCAGGCCGAACAACAGGCACCGGGCTTTCAGGTCCACATGACCGATAAAGACAGGACCCCCGAGAGCGTAGTGGCGCACCTTTGCGCCCAGTGGTGCCTGGAAACGGTTCTCTACGAGGACGACACCCTCACCGTAAAGGAGTTTGCCAAGTTCCAGAAGGCCCTTCCGGCCATCCGGTGGTGCGGCCTGGGGGATGCCCTGGAGCGGCTGCGGCAGATCAAGGACGAAGGCGAGCTGGCCCTGATGCGCAAGGCCTGCCAGATCACCGGGGAGGCCTTTGAGCGCCTGCTGCCCCAGATTCGGGAGGGCATGACGGAAAAGGAACTGGCCGCCTTGCTGGAGTACGATATGCGCAGCCACGGAGCCGACGGGGTGGCCTTTTCCACCATCGTGGCCTCCGGGGTGAACGGCTCCTTGCCCCATGCGGTGCCCGGGGATGCCAGGCTGAAAAAGGGCCACATGATCACCTTGGATTTCGGGGCCAAGGTGGGGGGCTACTGCGCGGACATGACCCGCACCGTGGCGCTGGGAGAGCCCAGCCCCCAGATGAGAAGGGTCTATGAGGTGGTACAGGAGGCCCAAAGGCTGGCCCAGGAGGCCGTGAAGGCGGGCGTGCCTTGCAAAGCGGTGGACGCTGCGGCCCGGGATTACATCAACAGCCAGGGCTACGAGGGCCGCTTCGGCCATGGCCTGGGCCATAGCGTGGGCATTGAAATCCACGAAAACCCCCGCTGCAACACCCAGTCGGAGGCCATCCTCCAGGAGGGGCAGATCATGACAGTGGAGCCCGGCGTATACCTGCCAGGGATCGGCGGGGTGCGCATTGAAAATACCGTGGTGGTCACCAAAGAGGGCTGCATCCCGCTGACCAGGCCCACCCGGGATTTGATCATCCTGTAAATCTCATCACGCATTGCGAACGGAGGAAGACGAATGATTACAGCAGGGGACTTTCGCAAGGGAATTACCATCGAGTGGGACGGCGGCGTTTGGAATATTGTGGATTTCCAGCATGTGAAGCCCGGCAAGGGAGCGGCCTTTGTCCGCACCAAGATCAAGAACGTCATGACCGGGGCGGTGGTGGAGCGCAGCTTCAACCCCACGGACAAGATGCCCAGGGCCATTGTGGAAACCAAAGAAATGCAGTATGTATACGAGGACAGCGGGCTGTACTACTTCATGGACGTGGAAACCTACGAGCAGATTCCCCTGAACAAGGACCAGGTGGAGGACGCCATCCCCTTCGTGAAGGAGGGCACCAATGTCACCGTGAAATTCTTCAAGGGCAGCGCCTTCAGCGTGGAGGCCCCCAACTTCGTGGAGCTGGAGATTCTGGACACCGAGCCTGGCTTCAAGGGCGACACCGCCAGCAACACCTACAAGCCCGCCAAGCTGGAGACCGGATACAGCCTCCAGGTACCCCTGTTCATCAACACCGGGGACCGCATCCGGGTGGATACCCGCTCCGGCGAGTACATGGAGCGTTGCAAGTAACAATACAATGAGGAGGCGGAGCCCTCCCAGCCAATGGGAGGCCGCGGAAGGAGAATCCATGAGCAATCTGACCGATCGCACCGCATACCTAAGGGGCCTGGCCGAGGGCATGAACCTTTCCAAGGAGCAGAACGAAAGCAAGCTGATGCTGGAGATGCTGTCCGTGATGGATGAGATGGCCCAAAAGCTGGCGGAGCTGGAAAACGGCATGGCCGAGCTGGACGAGTACGTGGAATCCATCGACGAGGACCTCAGCGATATGGAAGAGGTGCTCTTTGGGGATGAGGATGAGGACTATGAGGACTACGACGAGGAGGACGAGGACTCGGCCTTTGGCGAAAACGAGGAGCTGTCCTTTGAGTGCCCCCATTGCGGCAACCCCATGCGGCTGAAGGCGGCGGATATCGACTTCGACCAAAGCCCCGTGTGCCCCAAGTGCAACAAGCCCTTCTTCCCCGATGTGATGGAGGGAGAGGACGAGGAGTAAAAAAGGCTTGAAGCCTTTAGGCCCCCGCAGGCTGCGCCTGCGGGGGCCTGGTGTTTTTGGGGGAAAGAAGCACGCTGCTTTTCGTCCGCCATTTCTATGGCTTACCGGGAAGAGCCCGCTCCTTTCGCACCCAGGACCTTCTTAGGGAGCACGGAATCCAGCCGCTGGACAGCGGCCCGGTACCCCATGACGGCATAGGGGATCAGGCAGAAAAAATAGAAGAGGGTATACTGCCCTTTGGCCTCCCACACCAGATGGAACAGGCTGCCTCCCACCAGGCACAGCGGGAAAAACAGCAGGCCTATGCTTTCCCTCTTGGGGCAGAAAAGCAGCCACAGGGCCGCCCCCAGCAAAAGGATGCTGTGGTATTGGTTCATCCACCACAGGGCGGCCTGGCCCGCCTTGCCATGCTCATATAGGCTCAGGGCCAGGGCCCCCCGCTGGGGGTTGCGGGCCATTTCATTCACCCACAGGCTTTGGAAGCTGGGCTCGTCCCACTGGGAGATCATCTTTCGGTAAAAAAAGGATACCGTATACCCCGGGTCCGCCGCAAAGACAGCCAGCCGCTCCCGGATGCCCTCCTTGGCCATTTCATCCGCCACAGCGGTGCTGAACCCGGCCTTTTCGTAGAGGATATAGCCGCTGTTGTTGTACCAGCCCGGTATCCGGCCCTCCTCCTCCTGAAGGCCCAGGAGGATAAAGCTGCTCATGGGGAAGCCCTGGGTCAAATCCGCCCCGGCGCGGGCATGGACCAGCTTGAACAGGACCTGGTTGCCTCCCAGGCTGGCCGCCATCAGCAAGGCGGCGGCCAGGAATGGTCTGACCCGCTTGCGGCCCAGGGCGTCCAGGAGCAACACCAGAAACGCCGCCACAGAGGCGATGGTGAAGTTCTTTTTCAGCAGCGCAGCCAGGGTAAAACACAGGACCACGCCCAGGAGATGCCGGGTTTTGTGCTCCCGCCCATACAGCAGCAGGTTTCGGGCTCCCAGCAGCATGAGGCTTAACCCCACCAGATTGCTGTACGCGAAGGGAACATAGAACACAAGGGGCAAAAAGGCCAAAGCCCCCATCCAGGTCAGGAGGCGGATGCCCCGCCGGTGAAACAGCAGGGCCCCGCACTCTGCCAAGGCCCAGATGCTCAGCAGGTTGGCGGGCACATTGAGAAGCTGGTACACCAGGGGGTTTTCCGGGCTGCCCAGCTGGGAAAACAGGGAAAGAAACAGCACCCAGGGCAGTTGGAAGGGGTAGTAATTCAAATAATACCCCTGAAGGCTGTTCTCGAAGTTTCCCGCGGCCAGGGCGTTGGCCGCAGAGATGCAAAGCTGCTGGTCAAAGATGGGCAAAGATTTGGAAAGAAGCGCGCACAGGGTGGACGATGCCGCCGCCAGCAGCGCCAGCAGCCATATGAAGCGCTTTTCCGCCTTTTCCGACAGCCGCCAGCCCCTGCGCCTGAGGTACAGCGCAAGCAGCATCAGCGCGCCGACCACCAGCAGATGCACCCACACGGAGTCCGCGAGATAGTCCACGGTTTCATTGCTTTTCATCTCCGCGGTGAAGAACAGGCTATGGACCGCCAAAAAAACGATCAGCAAAGAGAAAAGGATGAGGCACGTTCTTCTGGTCAGCGTTTCAAACCAATGCACGAAACCGACTCCTTACCATGGGCTGTGCAGCGACAGGGCCATCCGCAGGCAAGCCCCCGGGCACAAAGCCCCGTGACGCGGGCTTCAGCCCCTGGCCGCGTACCGTTGGATGCTCTCCGCCACCTGCTCCAGGGGCACGCCGGTATAACAGGGAAGGGTGATGGTGTGGTGGCGCAGGTATTGGGCATTGGGCTGCACATCGTTGTACTTGTTCAGGTAATAGGCGCACTCGCTCAGGCAGTAGGTGCCAAAGATGCACTCAATGCCCTCGCCCCGCAGGAAGGCGAACAGCGGGGCTTGCTCCATGCCCTCCGGCAGGCGGAACACTACGCTTTGCACGTTGTGCACAACGTCCCTTCCGCAGCGCTGGGGCAGAAAGCCCAAGGGCTGCAAGGCGGCGGCATAGCGCTGCTGTTGGCCGCTGCGCTCTTGAATGATGGAATCCAGCTTCCCGATCTGCTTGCACGCCATGGCGCAGGCCAGCTCCGGCATACGGTAATTGTACCCGTAGGTCACAAATTCCCCGGAAGCGTCCGCCCCATGGTTCAGCTTGCACGCCAGAATCTCCGCGTATTGGGGATTGTCGGTGGTGATGAGGCCCCCCTCCCCTGAGGTGATAAGCTTGCGGGGATGGAGGCTAAAGCAGGTGATATCCGCGATGGAGCCGCAGCGCCGGCCGTTTTCGCCGCTGCCCAGGGCGCAGGCCGCGTCCTCGATGAGCACAATGCCCCGCTGCCGGCACTGGCGGGCAATCTCCGTGACCCCCGTGGGGTTCCCCAGGGCGTCCACAAAGAGAAAGGCCTTGGTATGGGGGGTCAAGCGGGACAGGAAAGTTTCGCAGGTGACGTTGAAGGTTTCCCGGTCCACGTCCACAAACACGGGTCTGGCCCCGATGTCCTCGATCACGTTCACCGACGCGGGAAAGGAGAAGTCGGATACCAGCACCTCATCCCCCGGGCCCACCTCGGCCAGCTTCAGGGCCATGGCCAAAGCGGTGGTGGCGGAGGTGGTGGGAAAGGCGAAC
>JARKQO010000071.1 GCA_029974855.1 Eubacteriales bacterium | reverse complement strand
CTTTGGCGGTGAGCCTGGAGATCGCCAACAAAGGCCAGGAACCCCTGATGCTCACATAAGCGGCCAGCCTCTGCCTCAGCCTTCCGGGGCCCTATGAAATGATCCATCTGTACGGCGCCTGGGGCCGGGAGCGCTGGGTGGAGAGAACGCCGCCCATGCACGGGGAGCGGGCCATCGGCAGCAAGCGGGGCGCCAGCAGCCATGAGCACAATCCCTTTGTATGCCTGGCCCGCCCGGACACTACGGAGTTCTCCGGCGAGGCCTGGGGCGTGAACCTGGTGTACAGCGGCGGCTTCTCCCTGCGGGTCCACCAGGATTCCTACGGCCAAACCCGGCTGGTGGGCGGCCTGGCCTGCGAAGGCTTCCGCTGGACCCTCTCCCCCGGAGAGTCCTTCCAAACCCCGGAAGCGGTGCTGGTCTATAGTGACCAAGGCCTGAACGGCATGTCCCAGACCTATCACAGCCTGTACCGGGAGCGGCTTTGCCGGGGCCCCTGGCGCGACAGGGAACGCCCCGTGCTTCTGAACAACTGGGAAGCCACCTACTTTGATTTCAACGAGGAGAAGCTTTTGGTCATTGCCAAGGCAGCCAAGGCACTGGGGGTGGAGCTCTTTGTGCTGGACGACGGCTGGTTTGGCAGGCGGGACAGCGACAACTGCTCCCTGGGGGATTGGACCCCCGACATCCGCAAGCTGCCCGGCGGCCTTTCCTCCCTGTCCCGGAAGCTTCATGATTTGGGGTTGATGTTTGGGCTGTGGTTTGAGCCCGAGATGATTTCGCCAGACTCCGATTTATACCGGCTTCACCCGGACTGGTGCCTCCACGCGCCGGGACGGCACCGTACCACCTCGCGTAATCAACTGATTCTGGACATGTCCCGCCCCCAGGTGCAGGACTACGTGATGGAGATCCTCTCCCGCCGGCTGGCCGAGGGGAACATCGACTATGTCAAGTGGGACATGAACCGCAACTTCTCCGAAATCGGCTCGCCGGAGCTGGAGCCCTCCCGGCAGGGGGAACTCCCCCACCGCTACATCCTGGGCGTGTACCGGGTGATGGAGGAGCTCACCGCCCGGCATCCCCAGGTGCTTTTTGAGGGCTGCTCCGGCGGGGGCGGGCGCTTTGACCCGGGCATTCTGTATTACATGCCCCAGATTTGGGCCAGCGACAACAGCGACGCCGTGGAGCGGCTGAAGATTCAGTACGGCACCAGCTTCCCCTATCCTCCCTGCGCCATCAGCGCTCATGTCAGCGCCATCCCCAACCATCAGGTGCGGCGAAAAACAAGCCTGGACATTCGGGGCCATGTGGCCATGGGCGGCGTATTCGGCTACGAGCTGGACCTCTCCGCCATGAGCCCGGAGGAGCAGGCCCAGGTGGCCGCCCAAATCGCCCTCTATCAAGAAATCCGCCCCATCATCCAGCACGGGACCTTCACCCGCCTGCTCAGCCCCTTCGAGGGCAACCTGTGCGCCTGGCAGTTCACGGGGCAGGACCA
>JARKQO010000067.1 GCA_029974855.1 Eubacteriales bacterium | reverse complement strand
CAGGAGCTGTCCATCTTCGCGTTCTACGACGAAAAACGCCGACGCCTGCCCGGCATCCTGGACTGCTGAGCCTGGGTTCAGGCGCTGCAGCGGCGCGCCAACTGGCGCCCGAAGCGGCGCCAGGGATTTTCCCAGGCCAGGAACAGCAACCAGGCCATGACCAGGGTCAGCCCCAGGGCTGCCAGAGCAAACCCGGTCCCCGCCGCCTCCCACCCCAGGCTACGCAACATGGGGGGCGCGGCGTTATGGAACAGGTAGGTGCCATAACTGAGATTCCCAGCCCAACCCGCGACGATCAGCCAGGGGCGGGGTGGCTGCCGGATGGCGCCGCACAGGCCGCAAACCATCAGCGCAAAGGCCAGGGCAGCAAAAAAACCCATATTCCCCTTCAAGAGCCGGATGGCTGCTATCCCCGCATCTCCGATGCTCACGAACACCGAAGCCAGCCCTAACCAGAGACCGATCCCGGCAACGATGAAAAGCAACCGGAGCAAACGGTTTTCCAGCTGCCCCGCCACCCGCCAGGCAAGCACCCCGAACAGGAATTCGCACAGCAATCCGGGCAGATGCACCTGCAGGATGCCGAGGTTGAAAGCACCGGGGGCAGGCTCCGGCAGGAAATTCAGGCCCAGATGCAGGAGCACTGCCAAAAGCGCCGAGACAACTACGCCCGCCGGGGACTTCAGCAGCAGGCACAGCAAGGGGAGAAACAGATAGAACTCAACCTCCGGAGGCAGGCTCCAGAAAGCCGGATTGAAGTAAAAAGCCACCTGCAGGGACTCCAGGGTATGCAGGAACAAGGCATGTTTCAGCAGCATCTCCCCCAGCCCCTCGCTTCCGACCTTGGGCAAGGCATAAACCAGCAGCGCCAGGGCATACAGAGGATAGAGCCGGAAAAAACGGCGCACCAGATGCCCGCCCAGATCCAGGGGCCGGCCGAAGAAATAGGGGGCAAACACAAAACCGCTGAGCACGAAGAACAGGTCCACCCCGGTATGGGCAAAGCGCAACAGGCCCATATCCAGGCCGCTCAGGGGACCATAATGGGCCAGCACGACCAGCACGGCCGCCACGCCGCGCAACAGCTCAACCGTCCACTCACCTGAGTGGGCAGCGGGAGGAAGGGAATTCATTCGGGAAAAAAGTCCTCGGGATGCGGGCCGTATGCTAACCCGTAATCGCCCTGCCGCCACGGCCCAAGCTTGAACAAGACAGTAAGGCTTGGAACAAAACCCCCGATCCACGCCGGCGAAGGGAAGGCTGGTATGCTTATGCCCCGCCCAGGCGACGGCCAGGGCGACGCGACCTCCGGAAATATTGTCATGACAAGTGCTGTACCCACCCTCTCCATCGTCTGTCCGATCCACAACGAAGAGGAAGCCCT
>JARKQO010000052.1 GCA_029974855.1 Eubacteriales bacterium | reverse complement strand
GGTGCCCCAAATCCCCAAGATGGGCCAGGCGCAGCCCCTCCGCCTCGATGAGGAAAATCAGGTTGGAGCCGCGCTTTTTCCCCTGGAGCTCATCGTGGAAGGCGGGAATGCCCCGGACGGTGATTCCGGCCTTGGGCAGGTGGGTGCCCGCTTTGTCCAGCACCAAAGGGCTTCCCCCCAAGGAGGACACCGAGTCATGATCGCTGTGGTGGTGGCTCACGGTGCAGATGTCCGCCGGAACATGCTGCGGGGGATACTGGTAAAAGGAACCGTAGGGGTCCGTCACCAGCACGGTTCCATCATGGAAGGTCAGTTTGAAGGAAGAGTGGCCCAGGTATTCCAGAATCATGGGAAAGCCTCCTTTCGGTTGCGGAATCAGCCACGGAATCATCATCAGGGCTGCCCCCTCAGCCACGCCGCCAGCACCTGCCCCGCGCCATGGGCCAAAGGCCGGCGCTGCCGCAGGGCCAGGGCCGCCTCCTGGTGGAGGGCGGCCACGGCCTGGAGCATGGGGGCGGGGGAGGGGGCCTCGGTAAGCTTCAGCACCCGGCGCAGGGGGGCCAAAGGCTGGAGCGCCAAGGGCGCGGGATGGGCCAGCAGCAAGGAGCACAGGGCATAGGCCGGATGAAGGGCCTCATCCACGGGAAGGGACGGCGGGGTCAAGGGCAGTTGCCCCAAAAGGCCCTCATAGCGCTCCAGGGACGCGTCCAGAAACAGCAGCCCCCCGGCCTCATGGCACACAAAACCAGCCCGGGCCAAAGCGGCCAGGGCCGCCTCCGGCTTTTGGGCCGGGGCATGGCGTGGAAGATCGGACACAAACAAAAAGTCGTCGCTGCCGCTGCGGCGCAAAAAGTGTCCGGGCCCCGCAATGGCGCACAGGGCCCGGCACTGGGCCCGCAGCTCAGCCAGGGGCGGTTTGGCGCTGGTCATGTTCCTTCACCGCGAATCGCATTTCCATCTGGTGCATGGAGGCGTACTGCCCGTTCAGGTCCAGTTGGTAATGAAGGCGCAGGGCGCCCCCCTGCTCCCGGATGGAATAGTTCACCTTGGTGCAGAAAATCGCCATTTCCATGATGCCAAAGGGCGTGGTATACTGGCTTTCATAGCGCTGCCCCTTGCGGAATACCATGTTGGTTTCGTAGGCCCCCTGCCGCAGCATGGTGACCCCGCCGTCCTGAAGGGAGAGCAGCACCTGGGTGCGGTTGCCGCCGTCCTCCAGGGCTTCCTCATAGCGGATCAGGTCGATCCCCTTCTCGTGGGTCCATTCCCCGGTGGTCAGCAGCTGGATGGCCTCGCCCTGTTCTCCCTCCACACTGGCGCTGGCGTGAAGCGAAAGAAGAATCTCCGTGCCCGGCATGCGCTCCACACTCCTTGCCTGGAAGATAAAACCTGCTATAATGGCTTTACTATAGCATAAGGAAGGGCGTGTTGCAATGCTGCGGGTGACGGCGCGGGCAAAAATCAACTGGACCCTGGACGTCCTGGGCGTCAGGGAGGACGGCTATCACCTGCTGGACATGCTGCTGGGCAGCGTGGAGCTTTGCGACACCCTGTGGCTTCAGGAGGAAACCGGGCTGCGCCTGGAGGTAAGCGGCGAAGAGGAAAGGGCCCCGGAAGGCCAGGCCGGTCTCCTGGCGGGAACCCCGGACCAGGACAACCTGGTGATGAAGGCGGCCCGCGCCTTGCAAGAGGCCACGGGCTGCCGCCTGGGGGCCCGCATGAGGCTGATAAAGCGCGTTCCCGTGGGCGCGGGAATGGGCGGGGGCAGCGCCGACGCGGCGGGGGCGCTGCTGGGCCTGTGCGCCCTTTGGGGTCTGGAGTTGCCCTGGGAGAAGCTGGAGGCCATGGCCCTCGGCCTGGGAGCGGACGTGCCGTTTCTGCTCCGGGGCGGCTTGGCCAGGGTGCAAGGGATCGGGGAAATCCTCAGGCCTCTGCCCGCCCCGGCCCCCATCTGGCTGGTGGTGACCCAGCCCTGCCAGGGCCTTTCCACCTGGGACATCTTCCGGGCCTATGACCAAACCCCGCAGGAGGCGGTTTTGCGCCCGGACACCCAAAGCGCGGAGGAGGCTTTGTTGCGCCGGGACCTGCCGGGCCTGGCCCGGGCCAGGGGCAATGGGCGGCAGCCGGTGAGCGCCGCCCGCAGGCCCCAAATTTCCCAGGCCGTCCGGGCCCTGGAGGAGCGCGGGGCCCTCAGGGCTATGATGACCGGCAGCGGCTCTGGGGTGTACGGCCTTTTTGAGGACGAAAAAACGGCCCGGGCCGCCTTTCAGGCGCTGCGGGGCCGCTGGGAGAAAACCTGCCTGACCCGGACCGCCGGGGAAAGCGTTACTGTGGAGAAAGCCTAGGGGAAAGGATGTGCGGGGGCCCGGGAGCCTATGGCAGCAGCAGCGGGGGAATCTCCTCCAGGCGGATCACGTGCCAGGTGGCCCGCAGCTCCGGATAAAACCCCTCGGGGTCAAAGAGAAGGGTTTCCATGCCCGCGTTGACGCCCGCCCGGATGTCAATGTCCCGGTCGCCGATCATCACGGCCTCGTGGGGAGCAAAGCCGTGCTTTTGGCACAGAAACAGCAGCGCCTCCGGGGCGGGTTTGTCCGCGAAGCCGTCCTCCCGGGTGACGCAATCCGCAAAGAGGAGGGCCAGGCCGTCCGCCTCCAGCTGGCGGATGGCGGAGCGGTCCCGGTGGGTGTAGAGGTAGTGGCGGAAGCCCGCCTGACGCAAGATAGATAGGCAGGCCGCCGCCCCTTCGTAGGGCGGAAAACTGCCGATGGCCCGGTGGCGGCCCATGAAGGCCTCCATCAGCGCTTCCAAAGGCAAAGCAAGCCGCTCCGCCAAAGTGGAGCAGGCATGATACACGGAGCGCTTCAGCAGGTTGTATATCTCCTGGCGGGGATAAGCCAGGCCCCATTGCCCCAGGGCCTCCTCCATGGCGGTGGTCACCTGGGCGTAGGTGTCATAGAGGGTGCCGTCGAAATCCCAGCACAGATGGGTGATTCTGTTACTCATCGGCCACGCGCCTGCGGGGTTTGTCGCTGGTCCCTTGGCCGGACCGGGCCTCCGGGCCCGAGCTTTCCCCGTCCTCTGAGGCCGGTTCCTTCACCTTGCGGATCAGGGCCTTTTCCACCCGGTGGTCGGAGATATCCACCACCTGGATGTCCAAGCCGTTCATGGTGATGTCAAAGGTGGAGCCGTCCTCGGGAATGGTGGAAAGCTTGCTGAACACCATGCCCCCCAGGGTGTCGTACTCCTCCTCCAGGGGCAAGGGCACGCCCAGGGCGTCGGACAGGGCATCCAGTTCCACCGTGCCGGTGACGCGCCAGAGGTTGTCCTCCAGCTGCTCGATTTCGCTTTCCTCGGTGGGGTCGAACTCGTCGTAGATATTCCCCACGATCTCCTCCAGCAGGTCCTCCATGGTGACGATGCCGCTCATGCCGCCGTATTCGTCCACCACGATGGCCATGTGCACCTTCTGCTTTTGCATGTCCCTAAACAGGGTGTCCGCCTGTACGGTTTCGGGCACCAGGTACGCGGGCCGCAGCATTTCCCGGAGGCTCTTGGGAGGGTCGCAGTCCCGGTTCAGGAGGAAATCCCGGGTGCTCAGAATGCCCACGATATCGTCAATATCCGAATCATAGACCGGGAAGCGGGACAGGCCGCTTTCCCGGATGATCTGCAAAATTTCCTCCGGTGGATCGTCCACGTGGAGGGCCATGACATCCATCCGGTGGATCATCACATCCTCGGCGGTCATGTTGTTGAACTCGAAGATGTTTTCGATCATGGTGCGCTCGTCCTGCTCGATGGCGCCGCTTTCCCCGCCGATGTCCAACATCATGCGGATTTCTTCCTCAGTCACCTCCTGGTCGGAGTCGTTGGGGTTGATGCGGAAGAGGCGCAGCATGCTGTTGGTGCTGGCGGAAAGGAGCCACACCACAGGCTTGAACAGGGTGGCCACGGCGCTGATGATGCTGGAGGAGAACCGGGCCACAGGCTCGGGGTATTTCATGGCGATGCGCTTGGGGGTCAGCTCCCCCAGCACCAAGGTAAAATAACTCAGCACAATGGTGATGAGGATCAGGCACAAAGTGTTCAAGGTCCGGGGGGAGAAAAGGGTGAACCCGGAGTCGATCAGGGCTCCGGAAAGGCGGGAGGCGAAGTTGTCCGCCGCAAAGGCGCTGCCCAAAAACCCGCTCAGGGTGATGCAAACCTGGATCGTGGAGAGGAAACGGTTGGGAGACTCCGACAGCTTTAGCAGCGCCGCCGCCTTTTTGTCCCCGTCCTCGGCCTGTCTGCGAATTTTGTTATCGTTCAGGGAGATGACCGCGATTTCCGTGGCGGCAAAGAATGCGTTGACGAGAATCAGCATCAACTGGATCAGCAATTGACCGCCTATGGGGTCGTCCAAAGAGAAGCCCTCCTTCGTTCTACCGGCAGCATCAGCTGCATGATACATGATTATACCATATCCTTCAAATTTGTGCATCTGGATTTTATGGACAGGCCGGCGGCTCCGAAAACGGCAAGCAGAAGGCCCCTGCGGAATAGGCATTGCGAAAAGCTGGGATTCTCACTTATAATGGATTGGATACTTGTCAGGCATAGGGGAAAGGGATGGACGCTGTGACATACCCCCGGAGCGAGCGGCAAATTCGGACGGAAAAGCTGTTGGGCAGCCAAGGGCTGGAAAGGCTGTGGCAGGCCCATGTGATGATTTTTGGCCTGGGCGGGGTGGGCAGCTATGCCGCCGAGGCCCTGGGCCGGGCGGGAGTGGGAAGGCTGACCTTGGTGGACGCGGACCGGGTGGCCGCCTCCAACCTCAACCGCCAGCTGCCCGCCCTGTGCTCCACCGTGGGCAGGCCCAAGGCCGACGTGGTGCGGGAGCGGCTGCTGGACATCGCCCCGGATGCGGACATTGTGGCGGTGAAGGCCTTTCATTTGCCGGAAAGCCCGGTGGAGATTCCCCAGGATGTGGATTTGGTGCTGGATGCTGTGGACACCGTTGCCGCCAAGCTGGATTTGGCCGTTACCTGCCAAAAAAGGGGCATTCCGCTTCTCTCCTGCATGGGCATGGGAAACCGGCTGGACCCCACCCGGATTCGCATTGGGGATTTGTTTGAAACCTCCGGCTGCCCCCTGGGCCGGGTGATGCGGCGGGAACTGCGCAAGCGAGGGGTCAGCTCTTTGCGCTGCGTGTATTCCACAGAGCCGGCCTGCGCCGGGGCCCAGGGGGAGGCCCTGGGGGCGGAGCCCAAAGCCAGCGGCCGCCCCTCCCCGGGCTCCTTGCCCTATGTACCCTCTGTGGCGGGGCTGTATATGGCCTACGAGGCGGTGCGGATGCTCACCCGGGAAGGGAAGCCCTGAGTCCCCGGCCCGGGCCAAAAGGGCGAAGCCCTCGACAGATTCATCTCTTCTGTTCAAAAACGTTACAATTTGGATGTAGTTGACGATTGTTTTTTGACGCTCTGATCGATATACTACAGCTGTGGAGTAAAACGACAAAATGTCGTTTATCTTTCCATACTTTTGCCAAAGGAAGCTTTGGAGCGTTTCGGGAAGAGGTGTTGAGCGTGAAGCCGCTTTACTTGATTACAGGGGCCGCCGGGCATCTGGGGGGAACCCTCATCCGGGCCCTGGGGGACAAAGATTGCCAGGTGCGGGGCCTGCTGCTGCCCGGGGAGAAGGGCGCGGCGGGGGCCAATGTCCGTTATGTATACGGGGATGTGACCCGCCCGGAAACCCTGGAGCCTTTTTTTGCGGATATCCAGCCCGGGGAGGCCATTTTGATCCACACGGCGGGCATCGTGGATATTTCCCAGGGGCTCACCCCTTTGATGTACGATGTGAACGTGAACGGCACCAAGAACATGCTGGCCCTTTGCAAGGGCCATGGGGTGCGGCGGATGGTGTACGTGAGCTCGGTCCACGCCATTCCCGAGGGGGAGGCGCTGGGGGTCATCGCGGAGGTGGACCGCTTTTCCCCGGAGGCGGTGGTGGGCGGGTATGCCAAAACCAAGGCCGAGGCCACCCAGGCCGTGCTGGACGCCGCCGCCCAGGGCCAGGACGTGGTGGTGGTGCATCCCTCTGGCATTCTGGGGCCCTATGACCAGGCCGGCAACCATATCGTGCAGCTGGTGAAGGACTATATGCGGGGCAAGCTCCCGGCCTGCGTGCGGGGCGGGTACGACTTTGTGGACGTGCGGGACGTGGCCCAGGGCTGCCTGCTGGCGGCGGAAAAGGGAAAGGCCGGAAGCTGCTACATCCTTTCCAACCGCCACTACGAGGCCAAGGACATTCTGGCCATGGTGCGGGACGTCCAGGGGGGCCGGAAGCTTCCGGTGCTGCCCCTGTGGATGGCCCGGGCCGCCGCGCCGCTGTTTACCGCCTGGGCCAGGCTCACCAAGCGGCGGCCCCTGTTTACCAAGTACTCCCTCCATACCCTGGGCACCAACGACCGCTTTTCCCATGACAAGGCCACCGCCGAGCTCCTCTACCTCCCCCGGGACCTGCGCCACACCGTGGCGGACACGGTGGCATGGCTCACGGGCGGCAAGGGGAAGCCCGCCAAAAAGGCCCGGGTCAAGAGGGGCAGGTTTAGGCCCGCCAAGGTGCGGGGATGATGGGTTGATTGAAGAAGAATAGAATAGGGCAGCCCCCGGCCGCTGTGGCCGGGGGCTGTGCTGTGGAGGCGGCGGGCTTGGGAAGCAACAGCGCCCCATGGCCCCTAAAGAACTTTCAAAACCGGATGGATATCTTTTCCTTCTCCATGAACCAAAGTGGCCGGGCCGGCGTCTCCCTTAGTACAGGCCATTGGGCCGGTACGTTCCCTTGGACGGCGGCGTTCATGGGGAAAGGGGAGGGAAAGCATGCGAAGGGCAGTGGGCCTTTGGCTGTGCCTGGGCCTCTGCGGCCTTTGGCTGTGGGCGGCGGCGGATACCCAGGTGGTGTTGACCCTGGGCGGGGATTGCGTGCTGGGCACCCGGGAGGAATGGAAGCAGGATCCGGACACCTTCGATACGGTGGTGGCCCAAAAGGGCTATGGATGGTGCTTTGAAAAAATCGGCCAGGTATTCCATCAGGATGACATGAGCCTGGTGAACCTGGAGTGCGTATTCCAAAACAGCGCCAAGGGGCTGGACCGGAAGAAGCAATACCGCTTTCGGGGTCCCACCGATTATACGGCCATTTTAACAGGCGCGGGTATCGAGCAGGTGAACCTGGCCAACAACCATGTGATCGACTATGGTTCCGCCGGCAGGAAATCCACCCGGGCCGCGCTGAAAAACGCCGGGATTGCCTTTAGCGGCTACGGCGATACCTATGTATTTGAAAAGGACGGCATCAAAATCGGCTTTGGGGGCTGCCGGGAAACCGTGTACAAGCAAAAGCCCTCCACCATAACCAAGGAGATTGAAAAGCTGAAAAAGCAGGGCTGTGACGCCATTGTCTATTCCGTGCACTGGGGCAAGGAATACAGCCCCAGGCATAACCGCCTCCAGGAGAAGATGGCCCAGGCCGCCGTGAAGGCGGGGGCCGATCTGGTGGTGGGCACCCATCCCCACTGCGTTCAGGGAATTGAGCAGATGGAGGGGGCGGTGATCCTCTATAGCCTGGGAAACCTGGTCTTTGGCGGCACCCACGACATGACCACCTTTGACGCCTTGGTGGTCCAGGCCACCATGCGCTTTGGGGAGACGGGGTATGAAGGGGTGGAGCTGACGCTTTTGCCCGTGCTCACCTCCGGGGATATTCCCCAAAACAACTTTCAGCCCGTGTGGGCCCAGGGGGAGGACAAGGCGCGGATTTTGAAGCTGGTGCAAAAGGACAGCGATCTGAAAATCGAGGAAACCATGTTCTTTGGGGTGC
>JARKQO010000047.1 GCA_029974855.1 Eubacteriales bacterium | reverse complement strand
GCTGGGGGCCGGGGGAATGGCTACCGGGCACTTTGTGCGCCGGGGGCGGCGGGAGGGCCGCCCCTTGCTGCTCAAGGGCGGCGATCCCGCCAAGGACCAGAGTTACTTCCTTTATATGCTCAAGGAGGCCCAGCTGGAGCGGGCCCTGTTTCCCGTGGGGGACATGACCAAGGCCCAGGTGCGTCAGGTTGCCCAGGAGGCGGGGCTGCCCGTGAGCCGCAAGAAGGATTCCACCGGCATCTGCTTCATCGGGGAGCGGAATTTCCGCCGGTTTTTGCAAGGCTACCTGCCCCTGAGGGAGGGCGAGATGCGGACCCTGGAGGGGCAGGTGGTGGGCCGTCATCAGGGGCTGGCCTATTACACGCTGGGCCAGCGCCGGGGCCTGGGCATCGGCGGCGCCGGGGACGGCCGCCGCTGGTTTGTGATCGGCAAGGACCTGGAGCGCAACGTGCTTTTGGTAGCCCAGGGGGAGGACCACCCGGCCCTGTACAGCCGCTATGTACGGGCCTCCCAGGTCACCTGGGTGGGGGAAGCCCCGGCGCCGGAGGGCGTACCCTTCCGCTGCGGCGTAAGGTTCCGCTACCGCCAGGGGGACCAGCCCGCCTGGGCCCTGTGCCTGGGGGAGGAGCTTTTCCTGCGGGCGGATGAGCCCCAGCGGGCCGTCACCCCGGGCCAGAGCGCCGTGCTGTACCGGGATGAGGTCTGCCTGGGGGGCGCAATCGCCCAGGAGGCCCGGCAGGAGCCCATGGCGGATGTGGCCCGGCTTTTCCCGGATGCTTGAAACTGTATATAAATACAGTGGAAATACAATCCAAAAGGAAGAAAAAAGTCAAAAACGCTTGCTTCCTGGAACGGCGTGCCTATATAATGGGGCAAGCATTTCTGTAAGCGTAAGCAAAAACGGAAGCGCGAAAATAAGAAGGAGGATGGATGGAAATGAAAAAAATGAGAAAACTTGTGGCTGCTGTGTTGTTGCTGGTACTGGCGGTCAGCCTTCTGATTCCTGCGCTTGCGGAGGATACGATTAAGATCGGAGGCATCGGTTGCCTCACCGGCCCCTACGCCATGTACGGCATCGGCGTGCGCACCGGCATCGACCTGTACATCGACGAGCTGAACGCCGCCGGCGGCATTGACGGCAAACTGGTGGAAATGCTCTGGGAGGACGACGAGGGCGACCCCGCCAAGGCCACCAACGCCTTTAACAAGCTGGTGCAAAACGACGGCGTAGTGGCCATCCTGGGCTCCGTGCTCACCGCCGCCACGGACAGCGTGGCTGAGTTCGCGGCGGAAGAGGGCATCCCCATGATCACCGCCTCCGCTACCGCCTACCACATCACCACCGACCGGCCCAACGTGTTCCGCACCTGCTTCCTGGATCCCTTCCAGGGCGTGTCCATGGCCAACTTCGCCAAGGACCAGTTCGGCGCCACCAAGCTGGCCGTGCTCTATGAAAACGGCAACGAGTACTCCACCGGCCTCAAGGACACCTTCGTCGCCCAGGCTGAGGCCAACGGCCAGACCGTGGTGGGCGTGGAAGCCACCGTCAAGGACGAGATGGACTTCAAAGCCCAGCTCACCAAGCTCAAGGACGCGGCCCCCGAAGTGGTGTTCCTGCCCTACTACGGCCGGGAGGCTGCCCTGATCCTGACCCAGGCCAAGGAGTTGGGCCTGGAGGTGAAGTTCCTGGGCGGCGACGGTATCTCCGACATCGTGGGCTCCATCGGCGACAAGAGCCTGCTCACCAACCTCTACTACTCCGACCATTTCACCAACAGCGCGGACAGCGACATGGTGAAGGCCTTCCTGGCCGGTTATCAGGCAAAGTATGGCGAGATGCCCAGCATCTCCTTCTCCGCCACCGGCTATGACGCCGCCTTGGTGCTCACCAACGCCATCAAGGCCGCCGGCACCACCGATTACGCCGCCGTAGTGGACGCCATCAAGAACAGCCAGGTGGAGGGCGTGTCCGGCGTGATCACCTTTGACGATCACAACGACCCCATCAAGAGCGCCTTTATCCTCACCTTTGACGAGACCGGCACGCAGGTGTTCGTCAAGCAGCAGAACCCGTAACCACCAGGGATTTCATCCCTGGACCCATTTTTGACCGCGTACCGCGGTCAAGGTGAGAAGTGAAGGGTTTTGCGTAAACGGGGCAAATGTGGATACTTCAATCCATCTTGCCAGTGTGTTGAAAGAGGAAGGGGGTTTCCCCTCCCTCTTTCAGCCATTTTCTGTAAGCGCTGGATATGGCGGCCATTTCTCCGCCGGGGGGCGGAAAGCCAATGAGAAGGGGTGAAAGAGTTGCTGCTCTTGCTGGTGAACCAAATCATCAACGGCTTAGGCACAGGGGCCATTTACGCCCTGATCGCCTTGGGCTACACCATGGTGTACGGCATCGTGCGCCTGATCAACTTTGCCCATGGGGACATTTTGATGGTGGGTTCCTATTCGGCGGTGCTGCTGATGGTAAACCTGAACGTGCCCTTTCCCATCGCTTTGATGGCCTCCATGCTCATCTGCGTCACCTTTGGCGTGGTGATTGAGCGGGTGGCCTACAAGCCCCTGCGGGGCGCTCCCCGCATTTGCTCGTTGATTACCGCCATCGGCGTCAGCTATCTGCTTCAAAACAGCGCCCAGCTGGTCTTTAGCGCCAATCCCCGGCCCGTTCCCCCGATGGTTCACGTGCCGCCCCTGGTGATCGGCAAGCTCA
>JARKQO010000044.1 GCA_029974855.1 Eubacteriales bacterium | reverse complement strand
TCCAGAACAAATCCGGGTAGCAGACGCCGGGGAATACGTCGTGGGCCTTCATCCGGTCGTCCCCGTTGTTGGTGCGCAGCTGCAAAAACTCCGGCAGGTCCCGGTGCCAGGCGTCCAGGTACACGGCCACGGCCCCCTGGCGCACCCCCAGCTGGTCCACCGCCACGCAGGTGTCGTTCACCAGCTTGATCCAGCGGATCACGCCCCCGGCGGCCCCCTCAAAGCCCCGGATGGCGCTGCCGGTGGCCCGCACCTTGCCGAAGTACAGCCCCATGCCGCCGCCGAACTTGCTGACCTTGGCAAAGCTGTCGATGCTGTGGTAGATGCCCTCCAGGCTGTCGGGCACGGTGTCGATAAAGCAGCTGGAAAGCTGGTGCAGGGGCTTGCGGGCGTTGGACAGGGTGGGGGTCGCCATGGTGAGCTGGAGCTTGCTCAGCAGGTCGTAGAAGGTTTTCACCCATTGAAGCCGGTCCCGCTTCTCCTCCATAGCCAGATGGAGGGCGATGCCCAAGAACATCTCCTGGGGGGTCTCCAAGGGCACGTGGCCCCGGCTGCGGATGACGTAGCGGCTCAGCAGCAAATCCAGCCCGGAAAAGGTGAACAGATCATCCCGGGCGGGATCGATGTATGGGTGGCAGGCCTCGATCTCGGCCCTGGAATATTTCTCCAGGATGTAGGAGCCGTAGAGCCCTTCCTGGGTGAGGTAGCGGAGCTTGTCATAAAAGCCGGAAATGCCCCGGCGGCTCAGCTCCGCCTCCAAAGCCCGGTGAAACTGGAGGGCCCGCAGCCGCCCGGCGATGAACTCCCACCGGGGGGCTTCCTGGGTGGTCAGCTCCACGGCGGCCTTGGTGAGGGCCGCCAGCTGCTTGTCCACCTCCATGTCCGCCTTCTGGAAGGATTGGTACTTGGCCGCCAGCCGGTCCAGGCCGTATTCCTCCCCCCGGAAGTCCTTGGCAATGCGGCCCAGGCAGGCCTCCAGCTCCTCCGCCCCGATGGCGGCGGCCATCTCCCGGGCGGCGGCGCGGCTTTTGGCCCGGCCCTCCCGGTAGAGGATGTAGCTGCGGGCCACGGGGTAAAAGCCCCGGGCCATCAGCGCCTGTTCCACCGCGTCCTGGATGGCCTCCACGGACACGGGATCGACGCTTTGGAAGCGCCGCTGGGCCTCCGCCAGCAGCTCCGCCAAGGCCTGGGGCTCCGGCTTTTCCCCCAGGCTGGCAAAGGCCTTTTCCATGGCCTGGGTGATCTTGGAGGGATCGTAGGGGACCCGGGTGCCGTCGCGCTTGATGATGAACATGGGTTTCGCCCGCCTTTGAGGGTATTTGGGGAAGGGGTGGTGGGGTCATGGGGTGTGTTTATTATACCATTCTTGCCGTAGATTGAAACCCTGAAAATAACAAGATGTTGTAGGGTGGGATTCGGGATATGCTATATGTAGGGGGTGCGCTTAGGCTCCCTCTGAGGAGCAATGCTGTCAAGTTATGGATGCGGAGCGTTTGCGCAAAGGGGGCGAAGCCTACAACGCTTTGCTGCGGGAAGGCAATCCCGATACAGAACCGCATGATTTTTCCACTGTGACGGCAAAGGACGAACACTTTTACCTGGTTTTCGGCGCGGAAGTGAATGGCGTGCCTGTATCCCTTGAATCCTATTCCATCCCCAACACAAGCGTCAGCTTTCGCGGCCTGATGCCGCAAGCCTATGTAGGCGCTGACGGCGTGCGCTCGCTGATTTTGTCTTTGCCTTGTATCCCCGGAGAGCCGCATCATGAAAATGAATCTTTGCTGACAGCGAAGCACGCCCTGGAGGTCTTTAGGAAGGAGAACCGGGACGCGAAAAATGGCCGGTGTGGTGATGTTCTTTCTATGGAGCTGATGTATATCCCCATCCCCGGCGCAAACCAAGGGGATGGATTGTACTTCATCCTATGCCTCGCTTTGAGGAGGGAGCCCGGGGTCCACCCCCCACAAAAACCGGCCCACCGCTTCGTTGAAGGCCCGGGGGTTGTCCCGGGCCACAAAGTGGTTCCCGGGCAAAAAGCACAGGCTGCCCTGGGGCAGGGCCCGGGCCATGGCCCGGGTATGGCCGGGGCGGATCAAATCCCGGTCCCCGGCGATTACCAGGGTAGGGACATGAAGCCCCCGCAGGGCGGACAGGGGAATGGCGGGCTCCCGGACCATCAGGCCCAGCAGCTCCCGCTTGGGCTTAGAGGCGGGCCACAGGGGGGCCAGCATCCACAGCAGCCCATAGCCCAGGCACAGGGGCAGCTGAAACAAAGGCTTCACCCCCCGGGGCCGCAGGTTGGCCCCGTTCAGCACCAGCCTGCGCACCCGGTGGGGATAGGCCAAAGCAAAGAGCAGCGCGATGTTGCCCCCGTCGCTGAAGCCCAGCAGGTCCGTTTGGGGGATGCCCTGAAAGTCCAGAAAGGCCGCCAGGTCCTCCACGAACCGGGCCAAGGTGAAGGGGGCGCTGCCCCGGGGGCTGCGGCCGTGGCCCCGGGTGTCCAGGGCCAAAACCCGGGCATGGCGGGAAAAGGGCTCCAGCTGGCCCTGAAAATAGGCCCCGCTTTCGCCGTTGCCGTGGAGCAGCACCAAGGGGAAGCCGGTTCCCTTTTCCGTAAAATACAAGGAGATGTCGGTGATCATGCCATCGGCCCCTTACCGGTAGAATTCCGGAGAGCCCTGAAGCCCCAGCTCCCGCAGGTACTTGGGGATCATCCGCTCAAACTGCACCCCGTAGCGCAGGGGCTGGCCCTCGTCCAGGGTGTGCAAAATGCTGTCGTGGGTCAGGGAAAGGGCCAGCCTGGAGGCGGACAGCAAGGATTTGCCCTTTAGCAGCCCCCCCAGCAAAAAGCTGGCGAACACGTCCCCGGTGCCGTGGAAGGGCCCCAGGTAGCGCCGGGTGAAGGAGAAAATGGGCTCGTCCATGCCCCGCTGGAAGATGGCGATGCCCGTCTCCCGGGGGTCAAAGGACACATCGGTGATGATGACGTTTTTGGGCCCCATGGCGCACAGGGCCTTGGCCAGGCCCGCCACGTAGGCGGGGGTGTAGGACTGCCCCGGATAGGGCTCATCCAGCAGAAAGGCCGCCTCGGTGAGGTTGGGCACCAAGGTGTGGGCCTGGGCGCTGAGGCGGCGCATCTGGGCGGGCATGGTGTCGTCCAGGAGGGAGTAGAGCTTGCCGTGGTCCGCAAAGGCCGGGTCCACAAACAGGTGGGTCAGGGGCTCCCCCAGCAGGCGGATGGCCTCCAGCACCTGGTCCACCTGGGCGGGGGAGGCCAAATAGCCGGTGTACAGCGCGTCAAAGGTGAGCTTCAGGGTGGCCAGGTGCCCGGCGATGGGCAAAAGCTGGTGGCTCAGGTCCAGATGGGTGTATCCGGTGAACTCCCCGGTGTGGGTGCTGAGCAAGGCCGTGGGAAGGACGCAGGTGTTGATGCCCGCCGCCGAGAGGATAGGCAAGGCCACGGTGAGGGAACAGCGCCCGACGCAGGAGATGTCGTGGACCGCCAGGACTTTTTTTTGCATGGGCTTCACCTCCGTCTCTTTCTCAGTTTGTTCCATGATACACACAAACGTAAAAAGACGCAAGATATACAACATAAAAAAACCAGGAACGAAAGGATGTATAAAGGGCGGGGGAGCAAAAACCGCCCGGCTTGGCGGGCGGCGGATCGGTCCTATGGGGGCTGGCTGCATGGGGGAGGGCAGATCCTTCTGCCTGTGCGGGGGGCCCTGCGAAACCGAGGGCTATTTCTGGCTCCTGCGTGTGGCAGCCGGTGGGCGTACCAATCCCACATCTCTTGTCTACCGCTCAAGAGGGCGGCGCGTAGAAGTACAATATCTCTACTTCGACTGCCACATCAGGAGCCTATGGATATGATACCATTTCTATACCTTTTTGTAAACCACCAGGGAAGTTTTCAGCAAGCGTTTCAGACGCTTTTCGCCAATGCGGAACATGGTGATGACGGAACTCTGCGAATCCCCTGAACCGGCATAAAACGCCAAGCGAATCACCACGGTGGCAGTAGCATCCCTCGCGGGGCCAATGTACAGGGCAGTGTTTTCGTTTTTCCTATCGGCGAGGATATAGGATGGGCTTTCAATGATTGTTCCCATCCAGAGTCCATAGGCCTCATAATCAGCCTGATGACCTTCCAGGATATGCGCGATTCTCTCCTGGGTGAGCACAACCGTTTCCTTTACCCCCCGCCACTGCGTTTCAATCAATCGCGTATCAATTTTTCCGACAAAATGCACATCCGCACTTCCCGCCTCTTTGGTGTCAGCGGGTATTGTACCATGTCCCAGCAGGAGCCGCAACGGGGCTTTCATATTACGATCCAGGGGGGCTGTGAGATGGAGTATCGAATGAAAAGAATGGAAGGCAGCCTTCGCTTTGCGGTGAAAAGGGAAACGGTCCGGACCGCCGACGCCTTTAGGGCCGTTCGGTTATTGATCCGGGAGTTAAAAATACATCAAAACACCTCTGGCGGCGCACAGCGCCGCCAGTGATGGGTCCAGGGACGAAGTCCCTGGCGAGGTGCAGGGGCAGCGCCCCTGCGCCCGTCCTTGCCCCCTGCGCCGTCTCGATCCCCGCCTTACCGCCCCTCCTGAACGGAAAGGGGAACCAGCACCGCGCTTACCTTGCCGTTTCGCTCCACCGACGCGCTGGCGTACAGCTGATCGCCCAACCAGGTCAGCTGGGGACCCCGGTATACGTCCTCCCCGCTGGAAACGTCAACGCTGCCGGTGAGCCTGCCCTGGGCGTCAAAGCGCAGCAGGCGGAGGCAGGTGTCCGTTTTGGCTTTGCACAGCAACAGGATTTCGTCCTGGGTTACCAGCAAGTCCTCGGCGGTAACCTCCCGGTCGTTTGTTTCCGGAAGCTGCAACGTCACCCGCTCCAGTTCCCGCCCGTTGGCGTCCATCCGGATGACTTCCGCGGGCTGTGTGATCTGGCGCTTTTCCGTATCCCAGGCGATGCTGCAAAGCAGCAGGGTTCCATCCGGGGCAAAGTGGCTCAGCCGCAGGGAATTGTCCCCTTGCTTCACGGCGTATTGCCCCAGGGGCTCTCCCTTCGGGCCCAGAAAGCGCAAGTCCCAGCCGTCGCTCTCCGGCAGCCTGCTTAGCATCGCCAGGCCGTTTGGCATGGCATATACCGCCGAGGGCCACCAGCGCGTGTCTATGGGCAGCTGGTAGACCTTGTTGAACTGTACGTCCACCAGCGTTATGTAATTCTCCCGGCGGTCGTCGGACAGATGCTTGATGGAGGAGATCATCGCGCCGTCCGCGAAAGGGCAAAGACGGACATAGTCCGTACCCTCGGGCAGCAGGTCCGCCACGGGGGCCGTCGCCAGCAGCTCGCCCTCCATGGAGAATTTGCGGAGCTCCCATTCGTCCAGCTCCGTCCCTTCCTTATAATGATGGTACAGGATCAGCAGCGTGCCGTCCGACAGCAAGGCCGGCTCGCAGTAGATGTTGGTGTTGTCCGTGCCGTCCAGGCGGTCCCACAGGACTTCGCCCCCCGGGCCCACGCAAATCAGGCGGGCGGTGGAGGGATTTTCCCCAGCCGTCCGGTTTTCCTTGTCGCGCATGGAGATGGCCAGCACCGTTTTCCCATCCGCCGTGGATACGCTGCCATAGCAGTACACGTGGAGCTGTTCGTCAAAGCAAATTTCGCCCTCTACCGCAAGGGACGACCAGGGCAGCAGCAGGGCCATCAACAGGATCGCCAAAAAGCGTTTCATACTCATTCTCCTCCCTATGTGCGGGGCGCGCCGGACATGGGCATCTCCACCCGCTCCAGATACACGTCCCGGGTTCCGTCCTCTTCGATGGAGGTGCCAACCCAGGTCTCCCCCTTCCAATGGAAAAGCGTTTGCCCATAGGAAACGGTTTCGGGCAGCACCGTGGACCAGCGGGCCAGGGCGTTGCCGTCAAAATCCAGCAGCTCAAAGGCGCTGCCCATATGGTTCAGGCCAACCCCCGCCAGGAGATAGCCAGCCTCTACCTGGAGGATATCGTCGATGGGCAACACCTCATCGGATACCAGCCCGTTCTCGTGCCGCCAGAGCTGCTCCCCCGTGGCGGCGTCCATGCACACCAGCAGCTGCTTTTGATCTTCATAGCCAAGGCCGTATCCCTCGCTGCTGACCCGCATGGCGCTGCGGGAAATGCCGGTAAGCACCATGCGCCCCCGGGAGTCCAGCAACCCGTCCCGAAAGAGCCCGTCCTCGATATCCGTGAGGCTGGCGCGCCATAGGAGGTTGCCCCCATCGTCGATTCTCAGGGCCACCAGCTGGCTGCTGCCGCTTTCGTAATTCCATTGGCGGCCCCAAAGCAGCGTGCTTTCCCCAAAGCGCAGCTGGCCCTCCTGATTGCTGAGGCCCACCTCCTTGGCGTCCACGCACCACAGCTCACCGCCGCCGGCGTCGCGGAGCCGGTAGAAGCGCGGTTCGCAGGTGGCCTCGTAATCGTGAACCTCCTGTTCAAAAAGCAACGGGCCCAGTGGATATTCGTATATTTTGACGTTGCGGTCCAGCTTGGAAGGGTCCGCCTTCTCCCCCTCCCACAGAAGCGCTCCGTCCGCCAGGGAGTAGGTACGCCGCTGGGTATACTGCATGCTGTCGTCGATGCTGTGCCTCAAGGTGCCGGTAACGCTGCCGCCGTCTACGGTCAGGCCATAGAACCAGCTGGAGCCCTTCTCCTGGCCATACTCCGTCTCCCATAGCGGGGAACCGTTCGGCGCAAGGCAAAGGAGCCACATCTTGCGGGCGCCCTGGGGATGTTCAGCCTGCCCATTGCGCCCGCCCTGGCTGCTCATGGCCAGGAGAAGATTTCCGTTTTCCAAGGGAACAGCGGTTGTCAAATGGTCGTCGCCCGTACCCCCAAGGCGGATGGCGGCGGGCCTGCCCTCCCCAAGGGCCGTTAACGTTGTGAAAAGTAGAATAGCAACTGCAAGTGCCAGAACGATTCGCTTCATATTCAAACCTCCCAAACCATATTACACCGCGTCTTACATAGATACTACATTACGTCTTATTGCTTGTCAATCAAAAAATTGGTCATATTTGTAAAACGCAAACAAGATCAAAATAGGGCTTGACAGGATATAAGACAGCGTGTAATATGTAGACTACACCGTGTCTTACAGACAAAACCGGAAGGAGCAGCCGATATGAAATCCCAACGCTTGCCAGATACAGAGTTTGAAATCATGGAATACCTGTGGGATTGCACGCCGCCGGTCACCACGTCCATGGCCATGGAGAAGATCGGCGTGCAAAAGGGCTGGAAAATCCAGACCGTGGTTTCCCTTTTCGCGCGGCTGACAGAGCGCGGCTTTCTGCGGGTGGAGAAGGGGCGGGGGCGCGAGCGGGCGTTTTACCCGCTGATCTCCCGGGAGGAATACCTGCGCATGGAAACCCAGTGCTTTGTGAGCCACTACCACAAAAACAGCTACGCGAGCCTGCTGGGCGCGCTGCAAAGCGAGCGGCTGACGGAGCGCGACCTTGACGAGCTGGCCCACTGGGTGCGGCAGCAGAAAGAAGGCGGAGGTCAATGACAAATTTACTGGAAGCCTATGGGGCGTGTTCCCTCACCATGGCGGCGGTCACGTTGCTGCTGTTTGCCATTTCCCCGTGGCTGGGCAAACGGTACCGGGCGAAAAGCCTGTATGTGGCGTGGCTGATCGCGCTGCTGGGCTTTTTGACGCCTATGCAGATGGGGATCGCGCAACCCCGGTTCACGGCGGAGATTCCCCCGGCCATGGCGCGGCCTGTGTTTTCACCGGCGGCGGAGGCTGTTGCGCAGCCTATGGCAGCGGCAGGGCCCGTGGCGACGGCTGAGCCCGTGGCAGCTCCGGCGCAGCCAGGCGGCGCTGTGGTTCAGTCCCAAGCCGCCAAGCAACGGTCCCGGGTCCAAGAGAGCGGCCCCGCCACGGGGTCCCCCCTCCCAAGGAAGGCGGCGGCCCCCGCCCTCACATGGATGGACCTGCTGGCCTCGCTTTGGCTGATGGGCGCGGCAGCGGCGCTGACGGTCCAGCTGATCCGCCACCTACTGTTTAGCCGTACGGTACGCCGTTGGCAAAGGCCGGTCACAAGCCCGGAGACCCTGTTGATCCTGGAAAATGAAAAGCGCCGGCTGCATATCAGGCAAAGGATAGGGCTGTTGCTGTGCCCCTCGGTCAGCAGCCCCATGATGACCGGGCTGCTGCGGCCAAAGCTCCTGCTGCCCGACGAGGATTTGACCGGGGAAGAGCTGGCGCTGGTGTTCCGCCACGAGCTGACGCATCTGAAGCGCCGGGACCTGTGGACCAAGGCCGCGCTGATGCTGGCGATGTCGCTGCATTGGTGCAACCCCGCCGCGTACCTGATGGCCAGGTCCCTGGGCTTCTGGCAGGAAAGCTCCTGCGACGAAAGCGTGACCGAAGCCGAAACCCTGGAGGAAAAGCGGTTCTATTCGGAAACCATCATCCGGGTGATCCGCAGGGAGGCCCAAACCAGATCGCTGGTGACCACTTCCTTCTACGGCAGCCGCAACGGCATGAAGCGGCGCATCCTCGGCATCCTGGAAAGCGGAGGCAAGCGGGCTGGGGTCCTGGTGAGCCTGGCGACGCTGGCGCTGGTGACGACGCTGGGCATGGCCTTTGCCATCGAGGTGACGCCCGCGCCCACCCAGGCCGCCGCCCAGCCGGAGCTTGCCTATGTGGCAAGCCCCGATACGGAGGGCGCGCCGATGCTGGCGCAGCCCACGGCCAACGACCTGAACGTACCCATAGCCGCCTATTTTTCCGGAACCCCCGTAACCATCCTGGAAAGGAGGGCCAGCAGCGCTCCCAAAGCCTGGGGATACGGGGAGGGCGAGGTGAACTGGGCCCGGGTGCTGGTGGGCGGCGACGGCGTTTCCACGGGCGTATCCGGATGGATTCCGCTGCGGTACCTGTCCGACAAGGAAAGCGGGCTGCCGGACGCCACGCTGTGCACCGACAGCCCCACCGGGCATGTGAACCTGTATGCAGTCAACGACGCGGAGTCGGCGCTGTTGGGCATCGGCAAGGCGGGGGAGCGGGTGACGCTGCTGGGCCGGGTGCAGAAATGGTACCAGATCCGGCAGGACGGGGTGTACTGCTTTGTAGCCAAGGAGAATCTGGCCCTGGAGGAGGAAACCCAGGCCCGGTTTGACAC
>JARKQO010000039.1 GCA_029974855.1 Eubacteriales bacterium | reverse complement strand
TCACCCCAGCCTGATTCCCGCCTTCTGCGGCAAGGGCTACTATGGCCTGCGGGTCCATGAGGCGGCGCTCACCCGGGGCGTGAAGATGACCGGGGCAACGGTGCACCTGGTGAACGAGATTCCCGACGGAGGGCCGATTCTGGCCCAGAAGGCCGTGCCGGTGCTGGAGGGGGACAGCCCCCAGAGCCTCCAAAAGCGGGTGATGGAGGAGGCGGAGTGGGTGCTGCTGCCCCAGGCGGTGGAGCGGGTGGCGGAAAGAATGCTCAGGGAGGAAAGCGCGTGAGAAACACGGATGTGCGGGAGGCGCTGGGAGCCAACCCCTACCCCGGACGGGGTATTTTGCTGGGGCGAAGCGGGGAAAACCGGGCGGTGATGGCTTATTTCATCATGGGCCGCAGCGGCAACAGCCGCAATCGGGTGTTTGTGGAAAAGGACGGGGGCATCGAGGCCAGGGCCTTCGACCCGGCCTTGGTACAGGACCCCAGCCTCATCCTCTACGCCCCGGTGCGGGTGGTGGGGAGCGATACCATCGTCACCAACGGGGACCAGACGGACACCATTTTTTCGGCACTGGCAAAAGGCGGTAGCTTTCAGCAGGCCCTGGAAGACCGCACCTTCGAGCCGGACGCGCCCCACTTCACCCCCCGGATATCGGGGCTGATGCACGTGGAAAAAGGGGAGATGCGCTATGCCCTCTCCATCCTCAAATCCGAAGGGGGCAAGGGGGAGAGCGTTCAGCGCTTCTTTTTCCACTATCCCCAGCCCGTGGCGGGCCAGGGGCATTTGATCCACACCTACCGGGGGGACGGGAACCCCCTGCCCAGCTTTGCGGGGGAGCCGGCGGCGGTGTCCTTGGAGCCGGATTTGGATGCCCTGGCCCAGGGACTGTGGGACAGCCTGAACCGGGAAAACAAGGTCAGCCTCTTTGTGCGGGCTGTGGACCTTGCCACAGGCCGGACCGAAACCCGTATCTTCAACAAGCTGGGGGACCATCCCCCAAAGGAGGGCCGGCCATGAGGGACATGGAGCTGAAATACGGGTGCAACCCCCACCAAAAGCCCGCCCGGGTCTTTGCCAAGGAGGGGGAGTTGCCCCTTATCGTGCGAAACGGCAGGCCGGGGTACATCAATTTGCTGGACGCCTTGAACGGCTGGCAGCTGGTGCGGGAGCTGCAAGGAGCCACGGGCCTGCCCGCCGCCGCCAGCTTCAAGCACGTGAGTCCCGCCGGGGCCGCTGTGGGGCTGCCTCTTTGCGATATCCTGCGGCGGATGTACTTTGTGGGGGAGGGGGAGCTTTCCCCCTTGGCCTGCGCCTACGCCAGGGCCAGGGGCGCGGACCGGATGAGCAGCTTCGGGGACTGGATCGCCCTGTCCGGGGTGTGCGACGAAAGCGCCGCCAGGCTTATCGCCCCGGAGGTCAGCGACGGGATCATCGCGCCGGGCTATGAGCCCCGGGCTTTGGAAATTCTCAAGGCCAAGCGCAAGGGGGCCTATACGGTTCTGGAAATCGACCCGGCCTACCAGCCGCCCCGCTTGGAGCAAAAGGACGTGTTCGGCGTGACCTTTGAGCAGGAGCGCAACGAATGGGTGATGGGTCCGGATTTTTTGGACCGGGTCGTGACCCAACAGAAGGTTCTGCCCGCCCAGGCCAGGCGGGATTTAGCCGTGGCGTTGATCACCTTGAAATATACCCAGAGCAACAGCGTGTGCTATGTAAAGGACGGCCAGGCCATCGGCATCGGCGCTGGGCAGCAGAGCCGCATCCACTGCACCCGGCTGGCCGGGGACAAGGCAGACCTGTGGTGGCTGCGCCGGCACCCCAAGGCCCTGGCTTTGCCTTTTCTGCCCGGCCTGAAAAACCCGGACCGGGACAATGCCATGGACCGGTATCTTTCCCGGGAGCCGGAGGAGGTGCTGGCCCCCGGGCGCTGGGAGGCGTTATTTTCGGCAAGGCCCGCCCCCCTCACCCAGGAGGAAAAGCGGGATTGGCTCTCCCGGCTCTCCGGGGTTTCCTTGGGCAGCGACGCGTTCTTTCCCTTCCCGGACAATATCCACCGGGCCGCCCGCAGCGGGGTGGCCTATGTGGCCCAGCCCGGCGGCAGCGTCCGGGATGAGCAGGTGATTCAGGCCTGCGACGAGCATGGCATGGTGATGGCCATGACGGGCGTGAGGCTGTTTCATCATTGACGGGGGAGAAGGAAACGCTTATGAAGATTCTGGTGGTAGGCGGCGGCGGGCGGGAGCACGCCATCATCCGCAAATTGAAGGAGAGCCCGGAAAACCCGGAGTTATACTGCGCCCCGGGCAACGGGGGCATCGCCCGGGAGGCGGTGTGCGTACCCATCCGGGCGAACCGGGTGGAGGAGTTGGCCGAGTTTGCCCAGCGGGCCGGCATGGACTATGTGGTGGTGGCCCCGGATGATCCCCTGTGCCTTGGGCTGGTGGATTTGCTGCAGGAGCGGGGCATCCCGGCCTTCGGCCCCACCAGGGCGGCGGCCCGGATCGAGGGCAGCAAGGTGTTTGCCAAGGAGCTGATGGAGCGCTTTGGGATTCCCACAGCCGCCTGCCGGGTGTTTGAGGAGGCGGGGGAGGCCCTGGCCTATGTCAAAGAGGCGGAATATCCCCTGGTGGTGAAGGCGGACGGGCTGGCTTTGGGCAAGGGCGTGCGGGTCTGCGCCGACGGGGCCCAGGCCCGGGAGGCCATCCGGGATATGATGGTGGCGGGGATGTTCGGCGCGGCCGGGAGCCGGGTGGTGGTGGAGGAATGCCTCACCGGGCCGGAGGTGTCTTTGCTGTGCTTCACCGACGGGAAAACCCTGCGCCCCATGGTGTCCAGCATGGACCACAAGCGGGCCTTCGATGGGGACCTGGGACCCAACACCGGGGGCATGGGGGCGGTGGCCCCCAACCCCCACTACACCCCGGAAATGGCCCGGCTGTGCATGGAAACCATCTTCTTGCCCACCTTGGCGGCCTTGCGGGAGATGGGCTGCCCCTTTGCGGGCTGCCTGTACTTCGGGCTGATGCTGACGCCCCAAGGCCCCAAGGTCATCGAGTACAACGCCCGGTTCGGGGACCCGGAGGCCCAGGCGGTGCTGCCTTTGCTGAAAAGCGACCTGCTGGCGGTGATGCGGGCCACCACGGAAGGCAGACTTTCGGAGGTGCCCTGCGAGTTTGAGGAAAAAGCAAGCTGCTGCCTGGTGCTGGCCAGCGGGGGCTACCCCCAGGGCTATGAGGCGGGGAAGCGGATCGCCGGGCTGGAAGAGGCAGGGGAAACGGCTCAGGTCTACCATGCTGGTACGGCTCAGGGGGAAGACGGAAGCGTTTTCACCGCAGGAGGCCGGGTGCTGGGCGTCACCGCCACGGCCCCCGGCCTTGGGGAAGCCGTGGGCAGGGCCTATGCCGCCGCAAACAGAATTTTCTTTGAGGGCGCGCATTTCCGGCGGGATATCGGGGCGGCGGCCCTGGCGGCGCAAAACAGATCGTAGGAGGAACAGCATGGCTGTCATTCGCCTGTATGTGGAGAAAAAGGCCCCCTATGCGGTGGAGGCCCGGGGCTTGCTGGCCGAAATTCAGAAGGTTTTGGGGATTCCCGGGGTAACGGGGGTCCGTATTTTGAACCGGTACGACGTGGAGGGCCTGGACCCGGAAACCATGGAGCGGTGCAAGCCCATCGTGTTCATGGAGCCGCCTTTGGACGAGGCCTATGACCGGCTGCCCGAGGGGGAGCACAGGGCCCTGGCGGTGGAACCCCTGCCTGGGCAGTTTGACCCCAGGGCCGCCAGCTGTGAGGAGTGCGTGCAGCTCCTGACCGGGGGAGAGCTGCCCAAAGTGGCTGCCGCCAAGGTATACCTTTTCTCCGGGGCTATGACCCCGGAGGATTTTGCCAGGATCAAAGACTACCTGATCAACCCTGTGGAGGCCAGGGAAGCGGATTTGAACCCCACAAAGACCTTGGCCCTGGACTTTGAGGCCCCGGAGGACGTGCCCATCCTTGCGGGCTTCCGGGAACTGGAGGGGGAGGCCCTTCCGGATTTTGTGAAGGACTACGGCCTTGCCATGGACGAGCGGGATCTGGCCTTCTGCCAGGATTATTTCCGGGGGGAAAAGCGGGACCCCAGCCTTACGGAGCTGCGGGTGTTGGACACCTACTGGAGCGATCACTGCCGCCATACCACCTTCGGGACCCAGCTGGAAAGGGTCCGGGTGGAGCACCCGGCGGCCAGAAAGGCCTTTGAACGCTACCTTGCCCTCCGGGAGACGCTGTACCCCGGCCAGGACAGGCCCATCACCTTGATGGATATCGCCACCATCGGGGCCAAGGAGCTGAAACGCCGGGGGCTGCTGAAAAATCTGGACGAGAGCCAGGAGATCAACGCCTGCTCCATCCGGATCGACGTGGACGTGGACGGCAAAACCGAGCCCTGGCTGCTGATGTTCAAGAACGAGACCCACAACCACCCCACGGAGATTGAGCCCTTTGGCGGCGCGGCCACCTGCCTGGGGGGAGCCATCCGGGACCCGCTGTCGGGCCGGGCCTATGTGTACCAGGCCATGCGGATCACCGGGGCCGCGGACCCCACCGGGGATTTGCGGAACACCTTGCCCGGCAAGCTGCCCCAGCGCAAGCTCACCACCACCGCCGCAGCCGGGTACAGCGCCTATGGCAACCAGGTGGGCCTGGCTACGGGGCTGGTGAAGGAAATCTACCATCCGGGCTACGCCGCCAAGCGCCTGGAGCTGGGGGCGGTGCTGGGGGCGGCCCCGGCGGCCCATGTGCGCCGGGAGGAGCCGACCCCCGGGGACGCGGTGATCTTGCTGGGGGGCCGCACGGGCCGGGACGGCTGCGGCGGGGCCACCGGCAGCAGCAAGAGCCATAGCCAGGACAGCGCCCTTAGCTGCGGGGCCCAGGTGCAAAAGGGCAACCCGGTGGTGGAGCGGAAGATCCAGCGCCTGTTCCGGGATGGCCGGGTCACAAGGCTCATCAAGCGCTGCAACGATTTCGGCGCCGGGGGCGTCAGCGTGGCCATCGGCGAGCTGGCCGACGGCCTGATCATTGATTTGGACCGGGTGCCCAAGAAATACGAGGGCCTGGACGGCACGGAGCTGGCCATCTCCGAGAGCCAGGAGCGCATGGCCGTGGTGGTGGCCCCCCAGGATGTGGAGGCGTTTATCGCTCTGGCCCAGGGGGAGAACCTGGAGGCCACCCCCGTGGCCTGGGTGATGGAGCAGCCCCGCCTGGTGATGCGCTGGCGGGGGCGGACGCTGGTGGATTTGTCCCGGGAGTTTGTCAGCAGCAACGGGGCGAAGCGGAAGGCGGAGGCGGTGATCAAGGGTGCCACCCCTTTCAACCACGAGGATTCTCTGTTGCCCTGGCTGGCTCAGCCCGATCTGCCCTCCCGGCTGGAGGCCATGGCCTTCCACCTGAATATCTGCGGGCAAAAGGGCCTCACCGGCCGCTTTGACAGCACCATCGGCGGGGGAACGGTGCTGATGCCTTTGGGGGGAAAGTATCAGCTTACCCCCATCCAGTGCATGGTGGCAAAGCTGCCGGTACCGGGGGGAGAGACGGACACCGTCAGCGGCATGAGCTACGGCTTCCACCCCCATCTCAGCAGCCTGGACCCCTACGAGGGGGCCTACCTGGCGGTGGTGGAAAGCCTGGCAAAGCTGGCCGCCACGGGCTTTGAGACCGCCGGAGCCTATTTGACCCTTCAGGAGTACTTTGAGCGGATGACCGGCGATCCCGATACCTGGGGCAAGCCTCTGGCGGCTTTGCTGGGCGCTTTGGACGCGCAGCTGGACTTCGGCGTGGCGGCCATCGGCGGCAAGGACAGCATGAGCGGCACCTTTGAAGCCCTCACGGTGCCCCCCACCTTGGTCAGCTTCGCCGTGGCCCCCGGCCAGGCCAGCCGGGTGATCTCCCCGGAGTTTAAGGGGCCCGGCCATGCCCTGCGGCTGCTGGCGGTGAACCCCCACGATTCCCGGGCCCTGAAAGACAGCTGGGCTCTGGCCTACCGGCTGATAGGGGAGCAGAAAATCCTTTCCGCCTGGGCCCTGGGGCTGGGGGGATTGGCGGAGGCTTTGCTGAACATGGCTATGGGCAATCGCATCGGCGTGGAAATCTCCTATGAGGGGGATCTGTTCGCCCACCATTTCGGCGGCCTGGTTCTGGAAATGGCCCCGGGCTGGGAGGACGCGGGAGGCGGAGAGGCCCTGGGGATAACCCTGGGGATAACCCTGGGGAGAACCATTGACAGCTATGGGCTGGTAGTGGCCGGGCAGCGGATTCCTCTGTGGCCTCTCCAGGAGCGGTACGAAAACAAGCTGGCCTCCGTATTCCCCTACCGGACTCCTGGCGAGGCCCAGAGTCCGCAAATACCTGTCCTCCGCTTTGCGGGCCAGGGGGCCGCGCAGCGCCCCAGGCCCGCCTGCCGCAAGGCCCGGCCCATGGCCTTGATCCCCGCCTTCCCCGGCACCAACTGCGAAACCGACACCGCCAGGGCCCTGGAGCGGGCCGGGGCCCGGCCCCGGATTCTGCTGATCCGCAACCAGACCCCCTCGGATATCGCCCAGAGCCTCCAAGAGGCGCGAAAGCTGTTGGCCCAAAGCCAGATGATCGTGTTCCCCGGCGGCTTCTCCGGGGGAGATGAGCCCGACGGCTCCGCCAAGCTCATCGCCGCCTTCTTCCGCAACCCCGCCATGGAGGAGGGGGTCCGGGAGCTGCTGCGGCACCGGGACGGGCTGGTTTTGGGCATCTGCAACGGCTTTCAGGCCTTGGTGAAGCTGGGGCTTCTGCCCTTTGGGGAGATCGCCCCGGCTCAGGCGGACTGGCCCACCCTCACCTTTAACACCCTGGGGCGGCACCAGAGCATGCTGGTCACCACCCGGATTTCCTCCACCCTGAGCCCTTGGCTCCAGCGCTGTACCTTGGGCCAACAGCATACCATCGCCATCTCTCACGGGGAAGGCCGCTTCGTGGCATCCCAAGAGGTGCTGGAGCGCCTCATCACCGGGGGGCAGATCGCCGCCCAGTACGTGGACGGCCAGGGGAACCCCACCATGGACCCGCTGTATAACCCCAACGGCTCCGCTTTGGCCATCGAGGCCATCACCAGCCCGGACGGCCATATTTTGGGCAAGATGGGCCACAGCGAGCGGGCGGGAAAGGATTTGTACAAGAACGTCCAAGGCAATACATTCCAGCCCCTCTTTGAGGGGGGCGTGGCCTATTTCAGCTAGTTTTTCCATGGGAACAGCGCGGGAGCGGCGCTTTTCAGTCCAGCCTGAACACGGCCTCCAGGGCGGGCTGGGCTCCGGTTTCCGGGTCCATTTCCAGCTCCAGCACATCCTTCATATAGGCGTTCCAGCGGTCCACCACGGGGCTGGCCGCCTGGGCCCGCTGGGCGTAGGCAAGGCCTTTTTCGCATTCATAATAGCCAAACAGCTCGTCGCCATTGGCAAATATGGTGTAGTTGCGGATGCCCGCGTCCTTTAACACCCGCGCCATTTCCGGCCATATCCCGTCGTGGCGGCGGATGTATTCCGCCTTTTGCCCGGGCTTGATTTTACCCTTCCATGCAACCCGTTCCATGGACATGCCTCCTATGCTTGTTATTCCCCTTAGGGGGACGGCTGCGCCGCCGCCTCCGGCTGGGCGGAGGAAACGTGGGCGGGCCGGTCCTCGGCGGCCAGCCAGCCCTTGTAGGTCAGGACGTATTTTTGCCTGGGGGTATGGCTCAGCGGGGAGGGGGCGTTGCGGTCCTGCCGGGGGCTCACCCCCATCACCTGCTGGAAATTGCGGTTGAAGCTGGACAGGGAGGGGATGCCCACCGCCTCGGCAATGGCGAGAATGGAAAGCTGCGTGGTGTTCAGCAGCACGCAGGCCTGGCTGATCCGGGTGGCGTTCACAAAGCTCAGGGGAGAGGTGCCCATGATGGACAGGAATAAGCGCCGGAAATGGGTTTCGCTGATGTGGCAGATGTGCGCCAGGGCTTTTACGGAGGTGGGCTCCATATAGTGGGAGCGGATGTGCTCCAGCACGGGGCGCAGCACGAAGGATTTCACATCCTGGGGAAGGCGTTGGCGCTCCTGGTCCTCCACCATGCGCAGCAGTTCGTAATGGAGGGCCAGGGCGTAGCTTTTCATCACCGTCACCCAGTCCTTCCGCTGGGCTACGCATTCCTCCAATAGGCAGTTTGCCAGAAAGTGGATGCGGGGGTGCTGGGCCCGGCTGAACAGGAAGGCCCTGGGGGTGATGTCCCGCAGCCTGTCCTCAGACGGGCTTTTGTAGGGCAGCTCGCCGCTGAGCAAGGCGGTGAGGTCCATAAACAGGTAGGACCACTGGCTGCGGGTCCCCTTTTGGGAGCAGGTGGTGTGGGGGATATGGCGGGGAATGACGGTGACGTCCCCGGCGCGGAAGGGAATGGTTTCCTCCTCAAATTGCAGCACCCCGCTGTCCGTGCGGCAAAAGCCGATCTCCAGGCAGTTGTGAAAGTGGAGGCGGCCGCTGAGCTCATCGGAGATGCGCCATTGGTCCCCGTGCAGCAGCATCAGGGGCAGTTCCAGGGGCAGGTCGTACACCCGGTATTCCACAATGGTGCGGTTGGATTTTCTCAAAAACAATCACCACCCAGAGGCTTCTGTGCCATAGTATAGCAGAAGGAAACCCAGAGCACAAGGCAAGGCGCGAAAAATGAAAGGCGTTCTATGATGTCTTGATCAGACGTCCGAAATAGGGGCCGCTGTCACCAGCGCCCATTTTGCGTGATGAATGATCGAAAGTGGGCAGTTTGCAATTGAAAAAGAATAGAAATGGGAATCTTGATTTGCCTATAATGTACATGAAGTAACAAGAGAAAATGTGAAAAAACCACAACGCTTTGCCAACGAATCCCCTGCGATGGCGCGGGAGGTTTCACCCAGGAGGACGAGAATGGAAATCAAGACCCGGCAGTTCAGTGCCTCAGCCCTCCGGTTCTGGGCTTCGGCGCGCAAGCATGCCGCGCGGAACTGGCGCTTGTACCTGCTGCTGGCCCTACCCATCGCCTTTGTGATCATCTTCAAGTACGCGGCCTATCCGGGCCTGCGCATGGCGTTCATGAACTACAAGCCTGCCAGGGGCTACGCGGGCAGCGAGTGGGTGGGCCTTGAAATCTTCGAGAAGATTTTGGGGGACCGGGATTTTCACCGGGCGCTGAAAAATTCGCTGATTTTTAACGCCCTGGATTTGCTGGTGGGCTTCCCCATCCCGGTGCTCCTGGCGATTATGCTCAACGAGCTTCGGTTTCACCGCTTCAAGAGGGTCTCCCAAACCATCCTGTACCTGCCTCATTTCCTGTCCTGGGTTATCATCGCCAGCGTGGCCCTGAACCTGTTCAAGCCGGAAACCGGGCTCATCAACATCATGCTGAAAAACATGGGCGTGATTCACCGGGGCATCCCCTTCCTGTCGGAAAAGTGGAACTGGGCTGTCACCTATCTGCTGATTGGCGTATGGCAGAACATGGGCTGGGGCTCCATCCTGTATTTGGCAGCCATCACCGGCATCGACATTCAGCTGTATGAGGCCGCCACCATCGACGGGGCGAACCGGCTGCGCCGCATCTGGCACGTGACCCTGCCGGGCATCCGTCCCACCATGGTCACCTTGCTGATCATGAACCTGGGCCGTCTGATGGGTTCCAACTTCGAGCGCCTGGACGCTTTGGGCAATGTCCAGGTGAAGGATTTTCAGTACCAGCTGGCCATCTACATCTACGAAAAGGGGCTGGCAGGGGGCAACTTCAGCCGCGCCACCACGGTGGGCCTGTTCCAGTCCGTTGTGGGGGTCTTGTTGGTGCTGGCCGCGGACCGGGCGGCTAAAAGGCTGGGCGAGGACGGATTGCTGTAACGAAAGGAGGCATGCCCCATGCTCACGTCGCCAAAGCCCGGGAAAACCCGCGCTTTCCACGGCGTAAACCGCATACGGGTTTCCGACTTCCTGATCGCCTTTGTGATTTTGCTGCTGTCCCTTACCTGTATTTTGCCCTTCATCCACGTCATGGCAAAGAGCGTGTCCTCCAACACGGCGGTGATGGCCAAGGAGGTCTACTTGTGGCCCAAGGGGGCGAACGTGCACGCGTACCACTCCATCTTCAGGGACGGGCAGCTGACCCATTCCCTGGGGTATACGGTGCTGGTGACGGTGCTGTTCACCGCCATCGGCATGGTCATCACCATCTGCGCGGCCTACCCCCTGTCCCGGAAGGGCCTGAAGGGCCGGGGCTTCTTCTCCCTCATCATCATGTTCACCCTGTATTTCAGCGCTGGGCTGATTCCCGAATATCTGCTGCTGAAAAATTTGAAGCTCACCAACACCATGTGGGTGCTGGTGCTGCCCCTGTGCTTTTCCCCCTATAACTTTCTGATCATGAAAAGCTTTTTGCAGGCCACCATCCCCGACAGCCTCTACGAGGCTGCGGAGCTGGACGGGGCCACCCATTTTCAGGTGTTGTGGAACATCGTGCTGCCCTTGGCAAAGCCCATCCTGGCGACCCTGTCCCTGTATTACGCGGTGGGCCGCTGGAACGCATATGCCGACGCCAAATACTACATCACCACCAAGGCCTTGCAGCCGCTGCAATACCTGCTGTCCAACATGGTGCTGAGCTCCGGCACCGACGCGGTGAGCCTGTCGGAGTCCGCGGCGGTCACCAGTACGCCGGAGGTGCTCCAGGCCGCCGCCATCATGTTCGCCACCATTCCCATTTTGATGGTGTACCCCTTCGTGCAGAAGTACTTTGTGAAAGGCGTGATGATCGGCGCCGTGAAGGGCTAAACGGGCCATTCCCGTTGCCATAGATGTGGATGGACCGCCATCCATGTGCGTATCAAGAGCTACCCCACAAAAAGGAGGAAACGAGGATGCTGAAAAAGTTGATTTCCCTGGCAGTGACCCTGGTGCTGTGCATGGGCCTGGTTCCCGCCCTCGCCACCGAGGCGCCCACGGTGAACCCGACCCTTCCCGCGGACTGGGCGCCCTTTGCGGAGCGCGTAACCATCACCGTTCCCGTGTACGACCGTTCCAAGGAGGGCTACCCCGCCGTGGACGACAACTACTGGACCCGGTGGATCCAGAAGGAATTCGGCGACAAATGGAACATCGACGTGAAGTATGTGGCCATCCCCCGCAACGATGTGATGACCAAGTACAGCCTCCTCATCGCCGGTGGGGAAACCCCCACCATCATGATGGAGTACGACTACCCCAAGGTGGCCCAGTGGGCCAGCGAAGGGGCGATGCAGGTCATCGACCTGGAGGCCTTCAAGGCGGCGGCCCCCACCTATTACCAGTCCATGGTGGACAACAGCCAGTTGGGCTACACCGACATCAACGGCCAAACCTTCTTCGTCCTCAGCGAGCGGCCCTACTATAAGACCGACTATACCTACGCCACCTTTGTGCGGATGGACTGGCTGCGCCAGGTAGGGTATGAGGCACCTCCCGCCACCTACGCCGAGCAGGTGGACGCCTTGACCAAGATCGTGGAAGCCGGTTTGGCGGAAACGCCCCTGGGCCTGGGCATCCCCGCCACAGCCTACGTGGCTAACTTCCAGTTCAGGGATTTCCCGCCGGACGAGAAGCAGTGGGCCGTGCATTCCTCTTTGGGCACCGCTTCCATCGGCTGGGAGCCCACCTACCGTTTCCTGAAGCGCTACAATGGGGAATACAACGCCGGTTTCATCTCCAAGGAGTTTGAGCTGGAGAAGGATTCCAAGGGCGCGGGGGCCGACCAGATGAAGACCGACTTCATCAACGGCAAGCTGTACCGCTATGGCGGCTATATGTCCCCCAATGTGGACTGGCTGGTGTCCTTCTTCGAGCAGAACCCGGGCGCTGAGCTGGCCATTGAAAACGTGTACAGCCTGGCGGAAGAGGGCATCCCCCAGCAGACCCGCGCCAACAACCCCTTCGGCATGATCGTGGGCTTCGCTTCCACCGCCACCCAGGATCAGCTGAAGGCCGCCTGGATGCTGATGGAGTGGATGCTTCAGCCGGACGTGCTCTTCGTGCTGGAGAACGGCGTGGAGGGCGTGACCTACACCATGGGCGAGGACGGCATCCCCGCTGTGAACGCGGACTACCGGGGCGAGGAGATGCTGAACCACAACATGAACATCGACATGGCCTGCCTGGTGCACGCCGCCAAGAAAACCGGCACCATCGAGGACACCATCCGCCTGATTTCGCCCCAGGGGCTGCCCCAGAGCTTCACGGAGCAGATGATGGAGAACTATCACAAGCTGAAGGCCATTGCCGACGACGGGCGCTCCTACTCCGACCCGGTGTTCGCCGTAGCCATCGAAAGTGAGAGCGAGTACACCGCCACCTTGCTGAGCCTGTACCAGGAGTACTTCGCCTTGCTGGTGAAGGCCGATCCCGCCGGGTTCGACGCCCTCTACGGGGAGCTGAGCCAGAAGTATCTGGAGGCCGGCTACCAGGAGATCATGGACGAGCGCTTGGAGGCCTACGAGGCGGGCCATACCACCAAGCTGCCCAAGTAAGGGAGCGTTTCCTGTCAAAGGGTTGACTGGCAAGGGAAAGGAGCCCTCCCCGCAAGAGGGGGGCTCCTTTCTCCCAAACGGAGGGAAAGCGATGATTCGGCTGGGGTTTGAAAAGCGGGAGGTTCTGGACAGGATAGACCGCATGGTGCGCAAAACCATGCAAATGGACATGATTTGGGACTGGCCCTGCGGCGTGGCGTACTACGGCGTGGCGGAGGCCTGGCGGGCCACCGGCAACGGGGAGTACCTGGCTTTGCTTCGGGGGCGGGTGGACGAGCTGATGGGGCTGGGCCTGCCGGAGTGGACGGTGAACGCCTGCGCCATGGGCCATTGCCTCATCACCCTGTACGAGGAAACCGGGGAGGAAGCCTACTGGCAGGCGGCTCTTTTCAAGCTGGAGTACCTGCGGGGCCGCGCCCTGCGCTTTGGGGAGCAGGTGCTGCAGCATACGGTGTCCGTGAACAATGACTTTCCGGAGCAGGCCTGGGCGGACACCCTGTTCATGGCGGCGTTTTTCATGCTGCGCATGGGCGTGAAGCTGGAGGATCAGGCCGTCATCGACGACGCCCTGAACCAGTATTTCTGGCATATCGAATTTCTGCAGGATAGGGCCACCGGGCTCTGGTACCATGGCTACAGCCATATCCAAAAGGATCATATGTCCGGCTTTTTCTGGGCCAGGGCCAATGCCTGGGCCGCCTACACCATGAGCCAGGTAAAGCGCGCGCTGCCTGAGCCCTATTTGTACCCGCAGTATATGGACGTAGACGCTTCCTTGCGGGAGCAGCTGGCGGCCCTGAAAGGGCTGCAGACGGAAAAGGGCCTGTGGCGCACGGTGCTAGATGACCCGGACTCCTATGAGGAGCTGTCCGCCAGCTGCGGCATCGCGGCGGCGATGTTGGCATCGGGCAACCCCTTGCACACTCCCTATATGCAAAGGGCCTATGGGGGTGTGCTGGAAAACATCTCTGAGGACGGGCGGCTGCTGAACGTTTCCGGGGGCACCGCCGTGATGCGGGACCTGGACGGCTACCGCAATATTTCGAGAAAATGGACCCAGGGCTGGGGGCAGGGACTGGGACTGGCGTTCCTGGTGGCCGTACTGCAGAGCGCGTGAGGTGGGAATGATGGAACGGGGCTGTTTTACCTTGCCGGGGGAAGCCGGCCATGAAAAGCTGACCTTGGAGCTGGCCCGGCGCTGGGGGGCGGATGTGCTACGGGACAGCGACGGCACCTGGCTTTCCCAGGAGCTGCTGCACGCCGGGTACGGGGTCTACTCCACCCTTTGCCCCATCCGGGAGCATAACGGCTGGATACGGGAGCATCCAAACACCCGGCAGCAGACCTTTTTAAGCACGCCCCTTTTGGTGGCGGAGGGAACGGAGCTCAGGGTAGCGCCGCTGGAGGGCTTCTTTTCCCGGCAGTTTCAGGTGAACGATTCGCCCGAAGCCATGGCCTACTGGCAGGTGTACGACCGTACCGAGAACCGGGAGCTCCCTCAGGAGCGCTGGCGCTGGAACCCGTCGGCGGGCACGGTGGACATCCAGGCCACCCCCTGGCGGCAGTATACGGTGAGCTTTCTGGCCTGGCGGATTTGGGAAGAAATTTCCATGTACAACCACGTCACCAACGGGTGGGACAAGGAGCCCCTGATGCAACTGAACCCCTACCGGCCCGAGGCCCGGGCCTACCTGAAAACCTGGATGGCGGACTGGTGCCGGGCCAGGCCGGACACAACTGTGGTGCGCTTCACCTCCCTGTTTTACAATTTCGCGTGGATTTGGGGCGCTCATCCGGAAAACCGGCACCTGTTTACCGATTGGGGCAGCTATGATTTCACCGTCTCCCCGGAGGCCCTGGAGGACTTTGCCCGGCAGCATGGCTATGCCCTCACCGCCGAGGACTTTGTGCGCCAGGGCAAGCACAACGCCACCCATCGGGTGCCCGGCCCGCGGCAGCGGGACTGGATGGCCTTTATCGGCGGGTTTGTGCGGGAGCTGGGCCGGGAGCTGGTGCAAATCGTCCATTCCTTTGGGAAGCGGGCCTATGTGTTCTACGACGATAGCTGGGTGGGGCTGGAGCCCTATAACGGGCGCTTTGAGGAGTTTGCCTTTGACGGGATCATCAAGTGCGTGTTTTCCGGGTATGAGGTCCGCCTTTGCGCCGGGGTGCCCGCCCCGGTCCATGAAATCCGCCTTCACCCCTACCTATTCCCGGTGGGGCTGGGGGGAGCGCCCACCTTTGCCCCTGGGGGCCGCCCCGGCAAGGACGCCCTGGAATACTGGGTCGGCGTCCGCCGGGCTTTGCTGCGCCAAAAGGTGGAGAGGGCCGGGCTGGGGGGCTATTTGCATCTGGTGCGGGAGTACCCGGACTTTATGGAGGCCATGGATCGCATTGTGAGGGAGTTCCGGGAGATTCGCGGCCTTCATGAGGGGAGCGCGCCCCGCTGTGAAAAGCCCGTCGTGGGCGTCCTCACCGCCTGGGGCTCCCTGCGCACCTGGACCCTGAGCGGGCATTTTCATGAAACCTGCGGGCATGTGCTGATCCATGTGCTGGAAAGCCTGGCCGGGCTGCCCTTTGAGGTGCGCTTCCTCTCCTTTGAGGATGTGCGGGAGGGAGTCCCCGGGGAGATCGATGTGCTGGTGAACGCGGGAGAGGGCGGCGGCGCGTGGAGCGGAGGCAGCCTGTGGCAGGATGTTCGGGTGGTGGATGCCCTCACCGCCTGGGTGCACCGGGGCGGCGTGCTGCTGGGCATCGGGGAGCCGGGAGCCAGCCGGGGCAACGCCACCTGCCTGCGGATGGCCCATGTGCTGGGGGTGGACCTGGACGGTGGGGAGCGGGACTGCCATGGCCGGTGGACCTTTGAGGCAAAGGACGAAGCCGGGCTGATTCCCGGGGGCATTGTCCTGGCGGGAAGGCGGAACGTGATTCTCACCGACGGCACAGCCCAGGTGCTAGCCGCCGTAACTTTGGAAGGGGAACGTTATCCGGCTGTCACGCTGCACCCCTTTGGCAAGGGGAAGGGCGTGTATCTGTCGGGCTTCCGCTACGATATGGCCCACAGCCGGCTGCTGCAAAATCTGCTGCTCCATGCCTGCGGGTTGGAGGAGGCCGGGCCCGTGACCCAAAACCTTCATACGGAGTGCGCTCTGTATCCCGCCCTGGGCAAGCTGGCGCTGGTGAACAACAGCGCTGCCCATCAGGACACCGCCTGCCTGTGGCAGGGCAGGCGCTATGCCGCGTCCCTGGCGCCCTATGAGATGCGGGTGCTGGATTTGGAGCAGGGGATAGAGGAGCCGGATTGACGTTTTGCATTGGATGGACAATAAGAACAGCCTGATGGCAAAGCTGTCATTTTATGGTAATATACAATAAAGACGGAAGGGAGGGTCAAGCATGCGCTATTTGGCCTGCGATATCGGCGCGTCCAGCGGGCGGCATATTTTGGGCACGCTGGAAAACGGGCACATGGAGATCATGGAGCTATACCGCTTTGACAACGATTACGCCCTGAAGGACGGCCATCTTTGCTGGGACGTGGAGGCTTTGAAGCACCATGTGCTTCAGGGGCTGAAGGCGGCCAGGCCCTACGCCCCCGTCAGCTTCGGCATCGATACCTGGGGCGTGGATTTTGTGCTGCTGGATCAGGGGGAGCGGATCATCGGCGGCGCGGTGGCCTACCGGGACCGCCGCACCGAAGGCATGGACGCCCGCCTGGAAGAACGCCTGCCCTTTGCCAGGCACTACAGCCTGGCGGGCATTGCCAAGCAGCCCTTCAACACCGTCTACCAGCTGATGAGCCTGCCCGGGGAGGCCTTAGAAAAGGCGGAAAGCTTTCTGATGATGCCCGATTACCTTCACTTCTTTCTGACAGGGAAGAAATGCAACGAGTACACCAACGCCTCCACCACGGCCATGCTGGACGCCAAAACCCGCACATGGGCCCCGGAGATTTTGCGAGCGGCGGGCCTGCCCTCCCGCTTGTTTGCCAACCCGCCGGTGATGCCCGGCACTATCCTGGGGGGTTTTCTGCCGGAGATTGCCCGGGAGGCGGGCTATTCGTGCAAGGTGGTGCTGCCCGCCACCCACGATACAGGCAGTGCCTTTCTGGCGGTTCCCGCCAAGGACGAAAACGCCCTGTACCTGTCCAGCGGCACCTGGAGCCTGCTGGGGGTGGAGCTGGAGCAGCCCCTGACGGACGGGGCCTCTTTGGCGGCAGGCTTTACCAATGAGGGCGGCTACGGGGGCAGGTACCGCTACCTCCAAAATATCATGGGGATGTGGATTTTGCAGCAAATCCGCAAGGAACAGGGCAAGCGTCATTCCTTTGGGGAAATGGCGGAGATGGCCCAGGCCCATGAAGGCTTCGCCGGCTATTTCGACGCCAATGCCCCGCGCTTTATGGCTCCCCGGAGCATGATCCGGGAGATCGAAGCGGCCCTGGGGGAGGGGAGGCAGCCCCTTCCTGGGACCGACGGGGAGCTGTACGCCTGCGTGTACCATTCTCTGGCCCGGTGTTACCGGGAGGCGGCGGAGCGGCTGCAAGGCTTGACGGGCAAAACCTATACCAGCATGAACATCGTAGGGGGAGGCAGCCAAAACCGGGTGCTGAACCAGTGGACCGCCAGCGCCCTGGGCATCCCGGTCTACGCGGGCCCCACCGAGGGAACCGCTTTGGGAAATCTGGCGGCCCAGATGATCGCGGCCGGGGAGCTCCCGGACGGGGAAGCCGCCCGCAGGGCCATTGCCCGCAGCTTTCCCATGGACACCTATCTTCCCGGGACGAAAGGAGCATGACTATGTTTGAACAGGCCAAGAAGCGGTATGAGGCCTTTGGGGTGGATGTGGAGGGGGCGCTGAAACGGCTTGGGGAGATCCCCGTCAGCATCCACTGCTGGCAGGGAGACGATGTGACGGGCTTTGAAAACGCCGGGCCCCTCACCGGGGGCATTCAAGCCACGGGAAGCTATCCCGGCAAGGCCCGGAATTTTCAGGAGCTCACCGCCGATTTTGAGAAGGCCTGCAGCCTGATCCCCGGGAAGAAGCGCCTGAACCTGCACGCCTCCTACGCGGTGCTGGAAACAGGCGAAAAGGTGGACCGGGACACGCTGCTGCCCCGGCATTTCGAGGCCTGGGCCCGGTGGGGGAAACAGAACGGCATTGCCATGGACTTTAACCCCACCTTCTTTTCCCACCCCAAGGCCTGGGGGTTGACCCTTTCCCATCCTGATCCGGAAATCCGGGACTTCTGGGTGCGCCACGGCATCGCCTGCCGCCGCATCGCCGCCTTTTTTGCCAAGGAGCAAGGAAGCCCCTGCCTGTGCAATGTGTGGATTCCCGACGGGCTAAAGGATGTACCCGCCGACCGGATGTCCCCCCGCATGCTGCTCATGGATTCCCTGGACCGGATCTTCGCGGAGAAGCTGGAGGGCGTCATCGACTGTGTGGAGAGCAAGGTGTTCGGCATCGGCCTGGAGGCCTACACCGTGGGCAGCAGCGAGTTTTACACCGCCTATGCCGCCACCCGCCCGGGGGTCTATCAGCTTTTGGACAGCGGCCATTACCATCCCACCGAGGTCATCAGCGACAAGATTCCGGCGTTGCTGTGCTTCTTTGACAAAATCCCGCTCCACGTGACCCGGGCGGTCCGCTGGGACAGCGACCATGTGGTGCGCCTGGAGGACGAGTTGAGGGAGATCGCCTGCGAGATCGTGCGGAATAACGCCTTGGACAAGGTGATGATCGGGCTGGATTTCTTTGACGCGTCCATCAACCGGGTGGCGGCCTGGGTGATCGGCACGCGGAACATGGAAAAGGCGCTTTTGTACGCGCTGCTTCTGCCCCATGATCATTTCAAGAGGCTGCAGCAAAGCGAGGCCTTTACGGAGTTGCTGATGCTACAGGAGGAATGCAAAACGCTGCCCTTTGGCCCGGTGTGGGAGGAGTATTGCCGGCGGCAGGGGGTTCCCCCCAGGGAGAACTGGTTTCAAGAGGTGTGCGAGTATGAAAAGGCCGTGTTGGCGGGGAGGAAATAGGCCATGGAGATGACGGACATTGAGATCATCCGGCAATTTGCCCGCACCTGCCAGGACGGCTGGGACCAAGGCTGGCACGAGCGCAACGGCGGCAACCTCACCTGCCGCATGACAGAAGCACAGGTGAGCCAGTGCACCCCCTTTTTCGACCAGACCCCGGAAGAGTGGACTCCCCTGGGGGTACGTGCGGCAAACCTGGCGGGGGAATATTTCATCGCCACCGGCAGCGGCAAGTTCTTCCGCCATGTGTTGCAATGCCCCCGGGAGAACATCTGCGTCTGCCAGCTGAATGAACGGGGGGACGCCTACCGCGTTCGCTGGGGGCTCAGCAAGGGAGGCCACCCCACCAGCGAATT
>JARKQO010000007.1 GCA_029974855.1 Eubacteriales bacterium | reverse complement strand
AGCGCAAGGCGAAGCCCGGCCAAAGCCTCCTACCAGGCCCCCCCTGCCGGGAATTCCGGCCCCTATGCGGTACTGAGGGACAAGCACCCCATCCCCCCGCCAGTGGCACCCCAATGGCGCAAGCCCGCCTATCAGCCAAATTTAGCTGAGAAACCCCCCGATCTTCCCCCCGGGAAGCAGACCGCGCCCCCTGCCGTCCCCTTCCCGGGATCTTCCCCCAGCCCCTCTGTGGCGGCCCACAGCCCCGGGCAGCGAAAGGCAAACCCATACCGCGCTTATGGGCAAAGGGTCCCCTCGGTCCCCGAGTCACCGGTGCCGAAGCCCTCCTCCCCCGCTGCCTATCAGCCGCCCCGAAAGCCGCTCCTGTGGCCGGACCACCCGGCCCCCAGCGCGGAGAGCCCTCCCCCCCTTCCCTACCAAAGGCCCAAGGAGCCCCCTGTGGCAGAGCTCCCGCCGGCTTCCCCGGAGGCTTCCCGCAGGGAGGTACCCGGCGCGGGGCTTAGGCCCCTGCCCCCCTCCCTGAAGCCCGTGGAACAGAAGGCCCCTGTGCCGGGGGAGGAGCACCAGGGCCCCCGCTATATCTCCCAGCGGATCCGCTCCACCATGAAGCGCAAATCCCCCTGAGCACCGGCCCGGAACCGGTGGCCGCGCCGCTTTTCCCTATGCGCTTTTTGGGCAAATGAATTGACAAAGCCTCTCAATCTTGATACCATGAATAGGCACTTTATCGTTGGAATGACTAGCGAACGGAGGAACAAGACCATGGATGCTGCGACGAAAGCCCTATGCACCCAGCTCCGCCGGGACATCGTCAACATGACGGCGGACGCGGGCAGCGGTCACCCGGGCGGCTCGCTTTCCATTGTGGAAACGCTGGTGGCCCTGTATTTTGAGGTGATGAACATCGACCCCCAAAAGCCCAAGATGGAGAGCCGGGACCGGTTTGTGCTTTCCAAGGGGCACGCCACCCCCGGTCTGTATGCGGTTTTAGGGCGGCGGGGGTATTTCGACCCCGCGGAGTTTCCAAGCTTCCGGCAATACGGCAGCATCCTCCAGGGCCACCCTGACAGCAAGCGCTGTCCCGGCGTGGACGCCTCCACCGGCTCCTTGGGCCAGGGCATCAGCATCGCCACGGGCATGGCCCTGGGGGCCAAGGCCGCCAAGAAGGACTTTCAGGTTTACACCCTCATCGGTGACGGCGAGTCCCAGGAAGGCCTTGTATGGGAGGCGTGCATGGCTGCCGCCCATTACCGCCTGGACAACCTCACCGTAATTCTGGACAACAACGGCCTCCAGATCGACGGCAGCAACGACGAGGTGATGAGCCTGGGGGATGTCAGCGCCAAGTTCGCCGCCTTTGGCATGGATGTGGTGCAGGTGCCCGACGGCAACGACTACGACCAGGTGCTGGCCGCCCTGAGGCAGCCCCACAAGCCCGGCATGCCCAAGCTGATCCGGCTGCGCACCGTAAAAGGCAAGGGCGTCAGCTTCATGGAGAACAGCTCCGGATGGCATGGCAAAGCGCCCAACGAGGAACAGCGGCTTAAAGCCCTGCAGGAACTGGAGGGATAAGCAATGAGTGAAAAGAAAGCAACCCGCGTAGCCTACGGGGAATACCTGGTGAAGCTGGGGCATGCCCACCCGGAGCTGGTGGTGCTGGACGCGGACCTGGCCGGAGCCACCATGACCCACTTCTTCCGCAAGGAGTTTCCGGACCGTTTCTTTAATTGCGGCATCGCGGAGGCCAACATGGTGGATATGGCCGCGGGCATGAGCACCGTGGGCCTGCTGCCCTTTTGCAGCACCTGCGCGGTGTTTGCCGGCCGGGCCTATGACCAGATCCGCAACGGAGTGTGCTATCCCAAGCTGAACGTGAAGCTCGCCTTCAGCCATGCGGGTATCACCTTGGGCGAGGACGGGGGCAGCCACCAGGCCCTTGAGGACATCGCCATCATGCGGGCCCTGCCCAACATGACCATTCTGGTCCCCTGCGACGCCAACGAAACCCAGAAGTGCATGGATGCGGCTTTGGCCATCGACGGCCCGGTGTACATCCGCCTGGCCCGCCTTCCCTCCACCATCTTTGAGATGGACATGCCCTTTACCCTGGGCAAGGTGAACGTGCTGCGGGAGGGTACAGACGCGGCCCTGCTGTGCTGCGGCGTGATGGTGGAAAAATGCATGGAGGCCGCCGAGCTGCTGGCCGCCCAGGGCATGAATGTGGCGGTTGTGAACGCCCATACCCTCAAGCCCTTTGACGAGGAAGGGGTACAAGCCCTGGCCAAAAAGGTGGGTCATATCTTCACCGTGGAGGAGCACAACGTGGTGGGAGGCCTGGGAGACGCCACCGCCGCCGCGCTGGTGAACCTGGACGGGGTGAAGCTCACCAAGCTGGGCGTACAGGATGTGTTTGGACAAAGCGGCAAGCCGGACCACCTGCTGAAGGCTTACAAGCTGGACGGCCAGAGCATCGCCGATTCCGTGATGGGGAAATAACCGGGGCATCGGTTCCAGCGCCCGCGCACAAAACCAGTGCGCGGGCGCTTTTTTGTCATCATGGGGCGGCGTTTGGGGCTACGGAACGGGGTACGGGAAAAGGGGCGGCCCAGCCGCCCCTTTTCCCGTAGGTTACTTTGCTTATTCGTCAGCTTCTTCCGCGGGGGCCTCCACATCTGCCGGCGGCTTCACATCCGCCGGGGCCTTCACATCCACCGGGGCCTTCACATCCGCCAGGGGCTCCACATTCACATCCTTGGTGAGAGGGATCTGGCTGTCGCCGATCCATACCTTCACCAAAATGCGCAATCCCGCGTCAGCCTTCTGTATGGTGTAGGTATCGGTGAGCTTGGGGTCCTTCACCTGGACGCCGTCCACGAACCACTCGTAGAGGATCAGGGTCTCCTGCGGCAGCAGGGGCTGTATTTCCACCTTCAGCTTATCCCCCACCTTGGGCCGCTGCTTGCTCAGGATGATTTCATAGGCGTCCAGGGCAGGCTGCTGATTCTCCGGGGGCAGCATATCCGTGGGTTCGTTGTAGGTGGGCTCCTCATAGACCGGCTCCACGTAGGCCGGCTCCTGATCGGTGGGCTGGTTCTCGGCGTTGAATTCAGCGTTCTGGAGCTCCTCCTGGGGGGCAAGGGGCAAAACATTGAACGTATTGCCGCCCAGGTCTCCTTCTCCGCCGCCATGGCCCGTGATGATGGCATCCGTGTCCTGGGTCCCAGGCGCGATCGCCGGGCCCAGGGGCA
>JARKQO010000003.1 GCA_029974855.1 Eubacteriales bacterium | reverse complement strand
AAAGGCCCCCAGCGCGCCGTAGGTGCAGGTGTGGCTGTCCGCGCCGATCACCAGGTCTCCGGCGGTGACCATGCCCTTTTCCGGCAGCAGAGCGTGTTCCACGCCCATTTCCCCCACGTCAAAGAAGGGCCCGATGGACATGTCCCGGGCGAACTCCCGCACCCGCTTGGTTTGCTCCGCCGCCTTGATTTCCTGGTTGGGGGTGAAATGGTGCATGACCAAGGCGATCTTCCCGGGATCGAACACGCCGTCGCACCCGGCCTTTTGAAACTCGTTGATGGCCACGGGGGCGGTGATGTCGTTGCCCAGCACCAAATCGGTATCGGCCAGGATCATATCTCCCGGCGCAAGGGTATCCTTGCCGCAGTGGGCGGCCAGTATCTTCTGGGTCATGGTCATGGACATAAAGCGGCAGCCTCCTTTTGATGCAGAATGTACTCGATGGAATCCGACAGCGCCTGCCAGCTGGCGGCAATGATGTCGGAGGATACGCCCACGGTGGTCCAGCTATTTTCCCCGTCGCTGGATTCGATCAACACCCTGACCCTGGAGGCGGTGGCCTCTCGGCCGGTCAATACGCGCACCTTGTAGTCGGTGAGGCGCACCTTGTCCAGCTGGGGATAGAACACGGCCAGAGCCTTGCGCAGCGCCGTGTCCAGGGCGTGCACGGGGCCGTTTCCCATGGCGGCGGTGGTCTCCTGCTGGCCGTCCACCTGAATGGAAAGCATGGCGGAGGCGCTCTTGTCCCCGTCGGGAAAAGGATACTCGCCGCTGATGCGGTACATGCCCAAGGTGAAGTGGGGGGTGAAGCGCCGCAGCGTGCGGGTGACCATCAGCTCGAAGCTGGCGTCCGCCGCCTCGAACTGGAAGCCCTGGTGCTCCAGCTCCTTGATTTCGGCCACAATGGCGGCCACCTCGGGGGATTCCTTGTGAAGGGCCGGGGCCATGGCCGCAAGCTTTGCCAGCACCGTGGTGCGGCCGGATACCTCGCTCATCAAAAACCGGCGCTCGTTGCCCACGGCGTCCGGGGGCACGTGCTCAAAGGAGCGGGACAGCTTGCTGACGCCGTCGATGTGCATGCCTCCCTTGTGGGCGAAGGCGCTGGCCCCCACATAGGGCTTCCCGGCGTATAAGGACATGTTGCACAGCTCCGACAGCCGGATGGCGGTGTGGCGGAGGTTGCCCAAATCGCCTTTGCATTGAAGGTCCATCTTCAGGCGAAGGCCGGGGATGATGGCGCTCAAATCCGCGTTGCCGCACCGTTCCCCGATGCCGGTGAAGGTGCCCTGCACCTGGACCGCCCCGGCCCGGACCGCCAGCAAAGACGAGGCCACCGCGCAGCCCGTATCGTTGTGGCAGTGGATGCCCACCCGGGTATCGGGAAACAGGGCGCATACCTTTCCCACGATCTCCTGGATGGCGTCGGGCAGCATGCCGCCGTTGGTGTCGCACAGGCACAGCACATCCGCCCCCGCCTTATGGGCGGCGGAAAGAACCTCCAGGGCGTAGGCGGGGTTTTCCCGGTAGCCGTCAAAGAAGTGCTCCGCGTCGAAGATCACCTCCTTGCCATGGCCCTTGAAGAACCCCACGCTGTCCGAAACCAGGCGCAGGTTTTCCGCCAAAGTGGTGCCCAGCACCCGCAGCACATGCACATCCCAGGCCTTGCCGAAGAGGGCCACGCAGGGGGTATCCGCCGTCAGCAAGGAAAGGATGTTTTGGTCCTCCTCCGCCTTGGTTTCCTTGCGGCAGGTGCTGCCAAAGGCGCACAGGCGGGCGTTTTTCAGGGCCATCCCCTTCATCCGCTGGAAGAATTCGATATCCTTGGGGTTGGAGCCGGGGTTGCCCGCCTCGATATAATCCACCCCGAACTCGTCCAGGGCTTTCACGATGCTCAGCTTGTCGCTGACGGAGAAGGAGATGCCCTCTCCCTGGGCCCCGTCCCGAAGGGTGCTGTCGAAGAGCTCAATTGTCCTCATGGGTCACCTCTCTGCCTACAGCTTGTTCATGCCGTTGATATAGGCCAGAATACTGGCCTCCACGATGTCTGTGGAGAGGCCCCGGCCCGTGACCACCCGGTCATCGCAGCGGATCTTCACAATGGCCTCGCCCTGGGCGTCCTTGCCTTCGGAGATGGTCTGGATGGCGTAATCCTCCAAAGAGTGGGGCGGGGCGGGGATCAGCTTATCCACGGCGTTGAAGGCGGCGTCGATGGGGCCGTCGCCCAAGGCCACCTCCTCGGTGCGCTCCCCGTCGTGGAGCACGCTTACCACCGCGTTGGAGGTGACATAGTTGCCGCTGTTGACGGTAAAGCGCTCCAGGCGGTAGCCGGTACCCGCCCCGGTATCGCTGAGGCGGTGCACCGCCAGGGCCTCCAGGTCGTAATCGCTGATGGCCTTCTTGCGGTCGCACAGGTCCTTGAACCGGTCGAAAAGCTGGTCCAGCTCCTCCTTGCCCAGCTGGTACCCCAGCGCGCTGAGCCGTTCCTCCACCGCGTGGCGGCCGCTGTGCTTGCCCAGCACCATGCGGTTTTGCATCAGGCCGATGGATTCGGGCGTCATGATCTCGTAGGTGGCCCGGTTGGCCATGACGCCGTGCTGGTGGATGCCCGCCTCGTGGGCGAAGGCGTTTTGCCCCACCACCGCCTTGTTCATGGGGGCGTTGATCCCCAGGATGCTGTACACCAGGCGGCTTACGGGGGAGATGCGGGTGGTATCCACGTTGCAGTGGAAGGGATACATATCCTTGCGGGTGTGCATGGCCATCACCAGCTCTTCCAGGGCGGCGTTGCCGGCCCGCTCGCCGATG
>JARKQO010000548.1 GCA_029974855.1 Eubacteriales bacterium | reverse complement strand
CCATACCAGCAAGTCCTCCCGCACATCCCGGCCCTCCCGCACAGCGGGAAGCAAGGAGGCTCCCGGAAGGGGCAAATCCGGCTCGATGCCCAGCACCTCCATCAAGGTGGGAAAAAAGTCCAGGGCACAGCCCAGCTGGGGCACCACCTTTCCCGCATCCCGCCTGTCCGGAAAGCGGATCATCAGGGGGATATGGATTTCTCCCTCATAGGCCGTGGCGTTTTTGTTAAACAGGTAATGCTCGCCCAGCAGCTCCCCATGGTCGGAGGTGAAAACCACCAGGGTCTCTCTCTCCAGCCCCAAAGCCCTCAGCTGATCCAGCACCATGCCCACGCAGTCGTCCACCACTTTCAGCGAGGAATAATACCCCGCGATGCCGCGCCGTATCGCCTCGTCCTCATGGATGCATTCCCCGAACATGGACTGAAAATGCCGTATCCGCCGCCGGTAGCTCTCCGATTTCCCCTCATATTCCCCCAGGCTTCTGTTCCGGGGAAGCTCTACTTCCTCAGGCTTAACATAATCCTTGTATTTTTCCGGCAGCACATAAGGCTCATGGGGCCCGTGGAAGCCCACGAACATCGCGAAGGGGCCCTTGTCCCGAAGGCGCTCCAGCGCATCGCAGGCGCGCCGGGCCACATGGATGTCATAAAAGGTATCCTCCGGCTGGGGCGATACCTCCGGATGGAAATGGTCCCATCCGTCCTGGTTGCCAAAGCTGTCCGCCAGGGGAACCGGGATATGGTAGCTTCCCGCGTGGATTTGGTGGGTTTTTCCCACCGATACGCTGGCATACCCCTGATCCCGCAGCACCTGCATCCAGCTGGTATCCAGGGGGCCGCACTGGGCCGCGTCCATCATAAAGCGCGCGTTTCCATGAATGTGCAAGTCCCAGGCATTCCGCCCAAATAGGAAGCTGGCGCGGGAGGGCACGCAGGCCGTGGCCGCCACATAAAAGTTGCTGAAGCTGACCGATTCCTCCTTCAGCCGCCGCATATGCGGCAGATCCACCGCCGGGCTATCCCCAAGGGTATCGTAGCGCTGCTGGTCGGTCATGATAAAAAGAACATTTGGGTTCAACGCACTGTACCTCCTTGTTCTACTCTTTGATTCCCGACATCTTGATACCTTCCACCAAAAACTTTTGGCTTACGAAAAACAGAATAATCGTGGGGATGGTGGACAGGCAAAGGGAGGAGAAGATCAAATCCCACTGGGTTTTATTCTCCTCGAAAAAGCTGGCTACGTATACCTGTAAAAAGCGCATGTCCCTGCTTTGAATGGCAATCAAGGGCCAGGTATAGTTGTTCCAGCTGGTCAGGAAAATGGTGGTGGCCAGCGTAAACAAAATAGGCTTGGACAGGGGTACGATAATCTTCGTAAAGATGCCCAGGTAGCCATACCCGTCAATTTTGGCGGACTCCAGCAGGTCGTCGGGAATGGAGCGCATAAACTGGCGTATCAAAAACACCCCGTAGGCCCTGGGCAGGCTGGGTACAATCACGCCCCAGAGGGTGTCCATCATGCCCATTGCCTTCACCAGCATAAACAGGGGCAGCATCAGCAGCGAAAAAGGCACCATCATCGTGCTGATGATAAAGAAAAAGGATGCCTTCCGCCCGGGAAAATCAAGCTTTGCCAGCGCGAAGCCCGCCATGGCCGCAAACAAAAGCGCCACCAACGTAATGATCAAAGAGGACAGAAACGTGTTTCCATAGGACCGGAAAAACCGCTGGTTCTGAAAGAGCGCCCCGTACCCGTCCAGGGTTAAGCCATCCAACCTGGGAAACAGCTCAAACTTGAAGATTTCCCTGCCGGGCTTCAGGGAGCCGATGATCATGATGTAAATGGGAAACAGCATCAGCAAAACCAAAAGGATGGAGACTGCGTTGCTGCTGATCCGGTATGCCTTGGACTGCTTCATCTAACGGTCTCCTCCTTTACAGCTCTGTCCTGGTGATCTTGAACTGGATGATGGTAAGGGCCATGATGATGAGGAACAGAACAAACGCCGCCGCGGAGGCCCCGCCGATGTTATGGAGCTGAAAGGCGGTGTCGTAGATGTATTTCACAATCACATTGGTGGCCTTTGCCGGGCCGCCGGAGGTGATCACCTGCACAGGTTCAAACAGCTGCAATGCCGCAATGGTGGATACCACAAACACAAAAATGGAGGTTTCCTTCAGGTTGGGCATCGTAATATACCAGAACTTCTTATACACGCCCGCTCCGTCCAAGTCCGCCGCTTCGTATTGTGAAACAGGGATGTCCTTTAGGGCGGCGGCAAAAATAATCATGTAATAGCCCACGGCAATCCACAGGGAGATGGCCGTAATGCTGCCCAGGGCCTGGCTTCGGGAGCCAAGAAAGGCCTGGGGCTTCATCCCGAAAAGCCCAATCAGCTGATTCATATAGCCCTTGGGAGCGCTGAAAATGAAGGTCCAGATAATCCCGGCGATCACCAGGGAAACCGCGTGGGGCGCAAAAATCAAGGTGCGGTAGAGGCGGCCCGCCTTGTTTTTGACGGAATGGTTGAGCAGCGCCAAAAGCAGCGAGCACACAAACAAAAGCACCACATAGGAAATGCTGTAGGTAAAGGTAACCCGCAAGGAATCCCAAAATTCCTTGTTGGCGAAGGTGACGCGGTAATTCTCCAGGCCGGTGAATACCTGCGTCGCGCTAAAGGTGTTCACGTTGTGAAAGCTTAAATACAGCGCGTACATCATGGGCAAAAAAACAAATACCAGCATGACCAGCATTTCCGGCAGCAAAAAAGAATAAGCCGCGATGACTTCTTTTCTTTTCGCCTTGTTTTTCATGCATGCCCCCCCTTGTCCTGCCGCCTGGCGGCCCATATTGCGTGGGGACGGGCACCACCCGTCCCCACGCGCGGTCGTCCATAATTGATTATTTGCCCAAGCCGCCGATGCCCAGCCGCTGCAGCCCGTCCTTAGGACCGGTGTAGCCGGCGATGAATTGGTCCATCTTGGCGTTCTGTTCCTCCGCGATGACCTCCACAGGGGTTTCATGCTCAAACAGCGTCCTGTCGAACATGTCAATCAGAATCTTGTTGAAATCGGCGGGAGCCACGTAGGCCATGCGCACGCCGTTCAAATGCTCCGGATCGCTCATGATCATGCTGTACAGCCTGCCCTGGTAAAGGGCGGCAACCTCCGGGTCCTCCAGCACGGAGCGGCGGCAGGGCATGTTGCCGCTGTCCATCACCATCTTTTTCACGGTGTCGTTGCTTTGCACCGCGATCCAATGGGCTACCTGCTTGGCTTCCTCCGGATGCTTGCTCATGGCGCTGGCGCCCAGGGCCCAGCCGCCGCCAAAGGTGATGAAGGGCTTGCCTTCCGGCATGGGATAGCGGGCTACGGCCAACTCCTCGATGCGCTCGGCATAGTCCCGCTCCAGCAGCCTGGCTTGGCCAAAGGGAATGAACTGGAACACGGTTTCCTTGTCGCCAATGATGCCCGCGTTGTTGCCGGTGCGGCTGGGCATGGGGTTGAAGGCCTCCGAGGTGGCCAGCTGGCGGATCAGCTGCAAGCCCTTGATGACCTCCGGGGTATTCAAAGCGCCCGCGTCCATGGCGGCGTTCAGCACGTCGCCGCCCTGACCCCAGATAAAGGGCATCCAGGTCATAATCAAATGGTCTACCGGATCGGTAAAGGCGGTGAAGCCATAGCGGTCGGCGCTGGTAACGGCACTGGCCGCGGCAATCAGCTCTTCCGGCGTCTTGGGAGGCTCAATGCCCGCTTCCTGCAAGGCGGCGGCGTCATAGGCCATCATTTCCAGGCCCCGGTGCATCATAAAGCTGTACTGGTGGCCGCCGAAGGTGGAAACACCTTCCACAATACCGTCATAATAATCGGCCCGCACCTCGTCGGTGTAGAACTCGTCCAGCTGCTGCAGATAGCCCGCCTGCACCAGCGAAAGGGTCATCTCCACGGTCATCAGCTGCACGTCGGGGGCGTTACCGGAAGCATACCGCACCTGCAGGGGGGCCCCTTGCAAATCGTTAAACGGCATCGCCTCGTGCTTGATCACAATGTTGCTGTCCGGGTGGGCCTCCGCCCAAAGCCGCGGCAGCTCATTGTCAAAGTAATCGGCCATGGCGCCCTCCACGGAGCTGGACATGAACACAATCTCAATGACTTCCCCGTTTGTCCCCGCGCCCAGCGCGCCTGCCGGCAAACAGCCCAACAGCAGTAGAATGGAGATACACAGTGCAAATCCCTTTTTCATGGTCATCCTCCTTATGCTTTCTTGCCTATTCCACCGGCGGCACGCCTGCGCTGCGAGCAATGCATTCACCGGAAGGACCCCTCCATGATTTATGTAACGCCGGTCATACAAACACTGCTTTCATTTTTTAACGTAGTTTTCTCCCCTTGTCAATCCTTCTGGATACAAGCGACAATTTTTCCTTCTTATTGTTGTGCGCTTCCCCTATTTGATGGTATCATTATAACCGCATCCCGGCATTTCGTCTTTACCGAAAGTTGTCTTTCCTTATACAATTATTGCTTTTTGCAAGAAGAATCGACAGGAGGGAATCCATAGATGCAGCTTTCACCTTATATCCGTTTCGCCATCGACCAAAGGCTGGCCGGCACCTGGTCCATGCACGAAAGAATCATTTTCGATTATGAACTGCTTTATGTAAAGGAAGGCGAGGTACTGATCACCGTGGAGGACGACCGCTACCTGGCGCGGCCCGGGGATATCTTCCTGTTCCGGCCTGGCAGGCGGCACTCCATGCGCGCTTTGTCCCCCGGCGGCTTCCGCCAGCCGCACCTCCATTTTGATTTGGTCTATGGGGAGGATAGCGGGCAGGTTTTTATTTCCTTTAAGAATTACCAGCAGATGACGGAAATGGAACGGCGCATGATCCGCACCGACTTTTTGCTCCAGGAAGGCATCCATCTTCCGGACAAGCTGAACATCGAGGATGTGGAGATGTTTGAACAGCTTCTTTTCAATGTCATCTATGAGTTTGAAAGCCAAATGCCCTTTAGGGAGATCAACGTGCAAGGCGCTTTCTTGCTGCTGTGGACCTTCATCCTGCGGCAACAGCTATGGCATGGAAACAAAGAGGTGGCCCCCCAGGCCTCCCTGATGCTGGAAATCCGGAACTTCCTGAACGCCAATACGGATCTTCCGATCCGCTTGGACGACCTTTCCGCCCGGTATAACATCAGCAAATTTCATCTCATCCGTTCCTTTAAGGAAATGTTCGGCCTTTCCCCCATTCATTACCATCAGTTTTGCCGCTTGGAAAAAGCCAAAAACATCGTGCTGCATACCAATCTGTCCTTCTCGCAAATCGCCGACGCCCTGCGCTTTGAAAGCCTCAGCACCTTCACAAGGGCTTTTACCAAGCAGTTCGGCCAGCCGCCCTCCGCTTTCAGGCGGCGGCTGGGAGAAGCCTCCTGGCAGGAATAGGCGCGGTCCCTTTCCCCGCCTCCTGCGGGTCCCATCCTCATGCCCTTGCGAAAACGCCGCAAAAACGAAGGAAGCTTACCCGCAACCGTGGCCCGAATACCGCTCCAAGATGCATTCGTTGCAGAAGGCTTTTCGGAAAACATTGGAATTATCTCTCACTTGGGTTATAATCCCTCTTGCGGGTGTCCTATGCTTATGGGCCGGATCAGAGATACGCATGGGCCAGTGCGGCAAGCCCTGTGACCGTTTGGATGCTGAGGGCTTGGCATACCGGAGCCCGCCTGTCTCAGGCGGTTTTTTCATATCCGGGCGGCCCCCTCCGCGCCGCCTTTATACAAAGGAGGCCCCTATGCCGCTGTTTCTGTCCCTGCTTGTGGTGGCGCTGGCGCTGTGTGCCCTGTGCCGCCGCCGCTTTGAGGTTCTGCTGCCGGGCTTTGCCGGAGGGCTGATTTTGGTGTGCTATCTTCTGGCCCTGTTTCAGGGGCTGGGGCTTTTTCCCTGGCTTTCGTACCTGGCCGCCCTGGGCTGGATGCTGGCCCAGGTGCTCACGGGCCGGGGCCGGGAGCTGGGGCGAAGCCTCCTGGCCCACGCCCTCACCCCCGGCCTGGCGGCCTTTGGCCTGCTGGCTTTGCTGTTTATCCTCACCATGGGGGAGCATGTGGTGTGGGCCACGGACGATCTGTACTACTGGGCCGTTCAGGTCAAGGGCCTGTACGCCCAGCAGGGGCTGGTGGACGGCATCCATCACCTCGCCCCCCGGTTCATGACCTATACCCCCGGCATGCAGCTGTTTCAATGGATCGGGGTCGCCATGGCCGGGGAGTTTTCCGAGGGAACCCTGTACATGGGCCTGGCTTTGTTTTACGCGGTGTTCCTGTTGCCCTTTGGCCAGGGGATCACCTGGCGCAAGGCCTACTATCTGCCGCTTCTTCTGGTGTTTTGCCTGGGGGTTCCCACAGTGATCTTCCGGGACGCCTACGCCATGCTCCGGGTGGATACCGCCTTGGGGGTCTGCCTGGGCAGCGCCCTGTGCCAGGCCTGGAGCCTGGACAAGAAGGCCTCCTGGGTGGACTGCGCCATTTTGGCCCTGACGTTGACCACCTTGGTTTTGGTAAAGCAGGTGGGGGCCTTCTGGGCCCTGCTGCCCATGGCATTGCTGTTTTGGCCCAAAAGGGCGGGCTCCGTGCCCCAGCGGCTTTTTCTTGTGGGCCTGCCCCTGGCGGCTGTGGGAAGCTGGTACCTCTTTGCCCATGTGGCGGGGCTCACCGGGCAGCATATGCGGAACCTGACCTGGGGCCTGGAGGCCTTCTCCCAGGGCAGCTATGCCGCGCCCCAGGCCCTGGAGCATCTTCCCGCCACCCTGTGGAACGCGCTGCTCTACCGGAACGGGAGCTCCTGGCCCGGGGTGCCCATGCTGCTGTGGGCGGCGGTGGTGATCCTCTTCCCCGCCCTGACGGCCTTGGGGGAGGGGGAGCGCCGGGGGCCCCTGACCCGGCTGTCCCTGTGGTGGACCTGCTGCTTCGGGCTGATGCTGGCAGCCTTCGGGGCGATCTTTGCCACGGCCTTCATCGGGGAGTTTGACGCCTTTGTGGACGGCACCCTGGAAAATATGCACTACCTGCTGGAGCGCTACCTGGGGCCTTTCTTTTTGGGAGGCCTGCTGATGGCCGTCCACCTGGGCATGAAATCCCCCCGCTTTCCCAAAGCCCGCCTGCCGGTGGCCGTGGCCTGCCTGGCGCTGCTGGTAAGCTGGGGCCAGCTGTACCAGGAGCTGGTTCCTTCCGCCTATGCCCGGGAAGCCCCCCGGGACATCGCCATCTATCAGGAGGAGAACTTCTGGGTGGAGGATGTGGAGGACCTGGAGGACCCCCTGGGGGCCGTGATCCTCTACGGCATCAACCCCACCCCCTTTAGGCCCGAGTTTCTGCAATATCCCCTGGCCCCTGTGAAGATAGTCACCTTGTATGGGGACATTGACGAGGCTTACTTTTTAGCCTTGCTTCAGGGCTACGGCATCACCCACGTGCTCTGCGTGGACGACGCCAACCCCACCTATGAGGCCGCCGTGGCCTTCACCGAGGACGGATACCTGGACACCTACACCCTCTACCAAGTGGACTGGGCGGAGGGCGTGCCCCTTCTGCGGCCCTGGTAGAAATTCCCGGTGCGGAATCGCCGGGAAAATCCTGTTGAAACCATGCATGACATGTAATCATTTCTTCACGATTATGCTCCTTTCTTCCAAAATCAAGCCCCGGCTCCGCCTGGGGCATCCGGGTTAAAACCCTTGCCGTGCAAGGGTTTCCCTTTTAATCCCTTTTGCGGCAAGGCTTTGGCCCTCTCCGCCGCCTTTTACAAATGTTACATGGCTTTCGTGAATTATTACACAAACCATAGATAGTGTAACAGAAAATTAGGAGTACAATATATGCTTTTCTTGTGTAAATTCTTGTAACCAAATACAAAATGTGGTATGATGCCCCTGAAAATGTTGGTTTTGCTACAACTCCATCCACGACGCGGCAAAGAGGCGATTGTATGGAAACAAGTGTCTTCTCTCTCCTCCTGGCGGTTTTGGGCATCGGTACGGTGGCCTATTTCCTCTGGTTGGATCACAAAAGAAGCCGGCTTCTCCGCCTCCGGGTGAAGAAGATGCACGCCTCTCCCCTATTCGCCGAGCTGTCCCCCCTGCTGAAAAACGCCCAGAACCGCCCCATCGAGCAGCTCACCGTGGACAAAACCGGGGTTTTCATCCGCTTCATGCAGCCCGTGGGCTCCGAGGCCCGCTTCTCCCTCCGGGAAAGGGGCTTTGGCTACCTTACCGAGGAAAGGCAGGAGGCCCTGGTGATCCTGCTGGAGGAGTTTTTGCCCCGGGTGACGGATTCCCACCGCTACGCCTTCCGCAAAAAGCGCACCCTCCTGCTCAACGGCCATTTTGAAACCTATTACCAGTACACCATCCTCAACGCCTACAAGACCAGCCTGGTCCGGGCCCCCTATTACGACGGCAGCAACCGCCGCTTCTCCTTCCCCAGCTGGTAGGCCCTGCTTTCCAAAAGTGGCGACGCCACTTTTTTCCATCTTTTGGGAAGAATCTCTATTTCCTTGGAAGGGCCCGTACCTTGGCAGGTCCCCCAATCCCCTGCCGCCAAAGGCCAACGCGGGTTTCCGCGCTGGCCTTCGCCATCCCTCCCGGGATGTTTCAGCCCCCTTCTTTGGGGGTATCCTTTGTATCAGAAGGGGCTGGAAAACCCCGGCCCCGGACCCATTTCCAACCCTTGAGCGCCCCGGCGCTTTGACCGGCCCTCCAGGGCCTATGAAAGGAGAACCTTCCATGAAAATTATGTACGAAACCACCGCTTTGGCCACCGGCGGCCGCGATGGCCGGGTCTTTGTCCACAACACCCCCATCCATTTTGAAATGGCCTCCCCCGCCGAGCTGGGCGGCTCCAAGCCCAACGGCTTCAACCCCGAACAGCTTTTTGCGGCGGGCTACGCCTCCTGCTTTGGCAGCGCCATCCAGCATGTGCTGAAGGTGCGCCGCCTCTCCCTCCCGGAGCCTGACGTACAGGCCACCGTGGGCATCGGCAGGAACCAGGCCGGCAGCTTCGCCCTGGCCGTGGATATCCTGGCCACCTTCCAGGGTGTGGACCAGGCCCAGGCCGATTCCATCGTGGCCGAGGCCCATCAGGTCTGCCCCTATTCCAACGCCACCCGGGGCAACGTAGACGTGAAGGTCTCCGCCAGGATAGAATAACCAGGGGGCTTCGCCCCCTGGACCCCCACCAGGGCCTGAGGCCCTGGACCCGCTCTTGGGGATAACACAAACCCCTTACTAGATCACCAAAGGGCCAGCCGACACTGGCCCCTTTTCTATTCCTCCCCCTTGACCGCGCGCAGCGCGGTCAAAAGCGGGTCCAGGGGTGAAACCCCTGGCAGGGGCCGGGGGCAGCGCCCCCGGATCGTCCCCCCGTTCCTCCCCCCGTCCCCGTTCCCCGCCTCCCTACGGCAACAGCCCGCTGACCTTGATGCTGGCTTCCAGGCGGCTTTCCACGTAGCGGCGGAGGATGACGAAGAGGTCCGCCACGTCTGCCAGCAAAGGGTCCCCCTCCAGGCCCTGGGCCAGCACCTGCCGCATCCAGGCCACCTGGTGGCTGGTGAGGCGGTAGGCGGCTTTGCTAGCGCAGCGGGGGCACACCAGACCCCCGGCCTCCACCTCCAGCAAGGCCCCGGCGCTCGGGTCCAAAGGCGCGCGGCAGTGGGCGCAGTGGTTCAGCCGGGGCCTGTAGCCAATCACTGAGGCGTACAGCAGCAAAAAGGCCGTGGTGACGCTGAGGGCCGGTTCCCGGTCCTGGTAGGCCAAATGGCACAGGCCGGCCAGCAGCAAAGCGTATAGCTCCGGGGCCGCCTCCCCGGGCTGCGCCGCCGCCTGGCACAGCCCCAGCAAATAGCTGGCGCAGGTAAGGCGGTAGGGGTCCAGGCGCAGGGGGTAGTAGGTATCGTCGATGGCGCAGGAGGTGAGGGTGTAGCGCTCCCCGGAGCGATACAGCACGAACTCCCCCTGCACAAAGATTTCGCTGGCGGCCAGCAGGGGGCTTTTGGGGCGGCGGCAGCCCCGGGACAGCGCGTCCACCCGGCCCTGCTGGGGGGAAAAAAGGGTCAGCATCCGGTCATGGTCCCGGTAGTTGGCATGGCGCAGCACGATGGCCCGCAAGGTTTCCGAGGGCATAGGCCCACCCCCTTTGCCCCATTATACCACAGCGGGGCCGAAAAAAATCCGAACGTTCGGATGAAAAAACGATGGCATCATTCGTATATTTGTGCTATACTGCTTTCCAAGCACCCCCGGCGGCGTTACCCGCCCCGGCTCCCATGCCCGAAGGAGGAAAAGGCCTTGGAAAGGATCCGCAGAAACGAGCGCATGGCCGCTCTGACAAAGCTTCTCACCGCCTCTCCCAACCAGATCCTTCCCCTGTCGCAGTTTTGCGGCATGTTTGGCGCGGCCAAGTCCACCCTCAGCGAGGACATCAAGAGCCTGGGGGAGGTATTAAGCGCGTATGGATTAGGCAAACTGGATACCGTGGCCGGGGCGGCGGGGGGCGTTCGTTACCGTCCCTTCCTCACCCCCCGGGATGCCTCCGCCTTCATCCAGGGCCTGTGCCGGGAGCTCAGCGCCCCCTCCCGGCTGCTGGCAGGGGGCTTTCTGTACCTGTCGGATATCCTCAGCCACCCACAGACGGTGCGGCAGATGGGGATCATCATCGCCCAGCGCTTCTACGAGGCCGCGCCGGATTTCGTGCTGACCATGGAGACCAAGGGCATCCCCGTGGCCCTGATGACCGCCGACGCTTTGGGGGTGCCCTTGGTGATCGCCCGGCGCTCCAGCAAGGTATACGAGGGCTCGGCGGTGAATATCAACTATGTCACCGGGCCCTCCAGGGTGCAAACCATGAGCCTGAGCCGCCGGGCCGTCCAGGAGGGCCAGCGGGCCCTGATCGTGGACGACTTTCTCAAGGCCGGGGGCACCGCCAGGGGCATGATGGAGCTGATGGGAGAGTTTCAGGTCCAGGTGGTGGGCACGGCCTTTGTGATGGCCACGGCCCAGCCCCAGGTGAAGCGGATCACCGGGGAAATGTTTTTGATGGTCACGGGCCTGGAGGAGGGGGAGGGCTTCTGGGTCCACCCCGGGAACCTCCTGCAGTAGCACTTTTCCTTTTTGATTCCCACAGAAGGAGCTGAAATGCCATGAAGAAAACCCTGGGCTGGATCGTGGAAGCCAACCCCAACCCCCTGCTGCAGCGGCCCCTGCTGGGCCTTCCCTGCCGGGAGCATGTGCGCCTGGCCCTGGAGGACAGCGGCGTCACCGTGATCCAGGAGGAGGCGGAATTCTCCTCCTCCTACGATTTGGTGCTGCTGGCCCGGGAGGACGCCCCCTGCCTCACCCCCGGCCTGCTGGGCTCCTTGATCCAGGCCGTGGGCAGCGGCTCCGCCAGCAGCGCCTCTCTGCTGTCCCCCAAGCGGGAAACCTTGGCCTTAGTCCTCCCCCGGGACAAGTGGTTCTCCACGGTCCAGTCCCGGGCCCTGTCCAACCGGGAGATCGCCAAGGACCTCCTCAGCCGCCGGGGCGACAAGCCCTCGGCCCAAGGCCACAAGGCCGGCACCCCCCAGGCCTGCTTTGCCGTCAGCGACGCCGCCACCTTTGCCACCGCTTACGGCCTTTTGCGGGACGCCATCGTGCAGAAGCATCTCCAGGCCGGGGCGCTGATCCTGGACCCGTCCCGCACTGTGGTGGAGACCGGGGTGTCCATCGCCCCCGGGGCCCTCATCTATCCGGATAACCTACTGCTGGGGCAAACCTCCATCGGCCCGGGCTGCACCCTCTACCCCAACAACCGCTTGCAAAACGCCTCCATCGGCCAGGAGTGCACCCTGGAGAGCTCCGTGCTGGTGGACTGCACCGTGGGCAGCCACAGCACCGTGGGCCCCTTCGCCTACCTGCGGCCCGGCACCCAGGTGGGGGAGCACTGCCGCATCGGGGATTTTGTGGAGGTGAAGAACAGCTCCATCGGGGACCACACCAAGGTCAGCCATCTCACCTACGTGGGGGACAGCGACCTGGGCCAGCACATCAACCTGGGCTGCGGCGTGGTGTTCGTGAACTACGACGGCAAGGCCAAAAACCGCTGTACCGTAGAGGACCACGCCTTCATCGGCTGCAACTGCAACCTGGTGGCCCCCGTCACCATCGGGGAAAACGCCTACCTGGCCGCGGGCTCCACCGTGGTGGAGGACGTTCCCGCGGATTCCCTCTATGTGGCCCGCTCCCGGGGCGTGGTGAAGGAGGGCTGGGTTACCAAGCGCAAGGAGGAAGGGAAGCTGTAGGGAGCCCCGGGCCGGGGCTGCCTCGGCATACCATTTTCTCCTTTTCCACTTTTGACCATGCGAAAGGGCGCGGAGGCCAATTTCCTCCGCGCCCTTTGGATTTCCATGCCTGCCTCTTAGGGAACGACCTCCCCTGTCATCTCCTTCCACTTCTTGCGGATGGCGTTTTGATTCTGCACGCCATAGTTGGGGTCGTTCTGCTTGCACTCCTCCATATCCCGCAGGAAGTGGACGCAGAGGTGGCCGTCAAAGCCGTTGTCGCTGATGGAGCCGGACAGGTGGGGCACGTTGTGCATGGTGGCCAAGGTCCAGGTGCCGCTGGGCAGCTTCACGTACACAGGCTTGGGGGTCCAGGTGTTGGTGTAGCCAAAGGCCTTGTACATGATCTGGGTATCCTGGAGGGTCTTGGGCTCGCTGTCGGCGTGGTGGCCCAGGCTGTACAGCCGCAGGTTCCATTCCAAATTGGTGGCCGGGTCAAAGATCACGATGGTCTGCCCGGTGCGAATGCTGGGCTTCACCTCGTTGAACCAGTGCAGCAGCCTGACGGAGCTGGTGGAGGGACCGCTGGACTGGCCGCCGGGGTCGGTGTTGCCGGAGCTGCCGGAATCGGAGGGGTCCGCCGCCAAAGCGGAGCCGCTGAACAGCTTGGCCTGGGTGGCCGCCCCGGCCACGCCGTCGGCGGTGAGGCCGTTGCGCTGCTGGAAGGCGATCACCGCCATCTTGGTGAGGCCGCCGTAGGTGCCGTCCGCGGAAACGTTGTAGTTCAGGTTTTTCAGGGCCTGCTGCAGGGCCTTCACCTCGGTGCCGGTGGAGCCCTCCCGCAAGGTGATGTAGGTGCTGGAGCCGGAGGAGCCGCTGGAGTCAGAGGAACCGCTGGAGCCGGAGGAGCTTCCCGAATCGGAAGACCCGGAAGAACCGCCGGAGCCCGCCGCCACCGCCGAGGAGGAGAACAGCTTGGCAAAGGTCTGGGTCCCGGCCAGGCCATCGGCATAGAGGCCGTTGGCCTTCTGAAAGGCCAGCACCGCGGCCATGGAGCCGGAGCCGTACACCCCGTCCAGCTTGCCGCTGTAATAGCCCAAGGCTTGCAGCTGGGTCTGCACCTGCTTCACGTCGGAGCCTGTGGCTCCGCTCCGCAAGGTGCGGGTCAGGGACCCCGAGGAGGACCCGGAGCTGGAATCGGAGCCGGAACTGGAGCCGGAGGAGCTTCCCCCGCTGCCGGCCTTCTGGTCCAGCAGGGTCAGGGTTTGGGTTCCGGCCAGGCCGTCGGCCTTCAGGCCGTTGGCCTTCTGAAAGGCGGTCACGGCCTTCTGGGTACCCGCCCCAAAGCGCCCGTCCACGCCGTTGGTATTGTATCCCAAGGCCACCAGCTTGGTCTGCAGCTCCGTGACCCGGCTGCCGCTGTCGCCGTATTTCAGGGTGTTGGGGTTTGTGCTGGTGGCTGTGGAGCCGGAGGAATCCGAAGAACCTGAGGAACTGGAGGAGCCGGAGGAGGCGGAAGCCGCGTCCGCGTACAGGGCGGTGAGGGTCAGGGTGCCGGCTTTGCCGTCGCTGGTGAGGCCCTTGCTCTTCTGGTATTCCATCACGGCGCTTTCCGTACCCCTGCCGAACTTGCCGTCTGTTCCCTGGGGATCAAAGCCCAGGGAGAGCAAGGTCTTTTGGAGCTTTAGCACCTCCGTTCCCCTGGAGCCGAATTCCAGCGTGTGGTACTGGGCGGCCCGGGCAGGGGCGGAACAGGGCAGCAGCAAGGCCACGGCCAGAAAAAGAGCGGCGGCTTGCCTGAAAGCACGGGGGGGGATTCTCACGGGCGGGCCCTCCTTTGAATGGAGCTTCCCAGGCCGCGCCAGGGCCCGGGGCGTTGATTCTGTTTGGATCCTCTGTGAATCGTGCCCAGTATAGCAAATAATTTCTAAAAAGTAAAGCATTTGTTTCTAAAATGTTACAATAAGGAAAACTCTTTCCATTCGACAGGAACTTCCCTTCATCGGCACGAATCCTCAAACGCCACCTTTGGGTTCATTTTGGGAAAATGCATGGATCCGGTGGTAAATTCCGTTTGAATGGTGTATCCTTATTCAAGCGTAGGGCCCCAGGGCCTATAAGGAGTCAATTCATGGGAAAGAAAGGGTTTCTGGCCGTTTTTACCGCGTTGGCGCTCTTTGCCGCCGTCCTGGCGGGGCCTCTTCCCGCCCGGGCGGAGGACTGCTTTGTGATCGACGTGGACAGCCTGGACATGAGCAGGCTGAAGGATATGGACTATATCAACCAGGCCCTGTCCTCGGCGGCGGCAGGGCTGCGGGTGCGCAAATTCATCAGCGACAGCAGCGAGCTGGCCGCCCCGGTGCGGCTGACCCTCACCCAGATGGATACCCGCACCTTGATTTTTGACAAGAACTACGACTATCTCAGCGGCACCTTTGACAGCGGCGACATCTACCTGCCCTATGCGGGAAACCAAACCGTGGCCTATCTGGTCACTTTGTACGTGGGGGACTGGGTTTTTGCCATGCCCTTTTTGCACACCCAGCCCAGGCTGGAGCAAAACAGCGCTTGCACCTATGGCGTGCGGATGCGGGATTACGACCCCGCCCTCACCGGGGATTGGCTCATGGGCACCATGCTGGATCTTGAGCAGCTGCGGCTCCAGGGCAGCACCACCCTTTCCCTGTGCGCCAGCAACAGCTTTCTGGTGGGCCAGGCCACGGTTTCCCTGACGGGGGATTCCCTCCGGGTGGATTTGGCCTTCCTGGCCAACGCCAATGTGGAGGTCCTCTCCTGCCGGGTGTTCCTGATTGGGGACGTGGCCTCTATCACCACCGCCGATCCCCATCTGCTCAACGCCCCCTCCTATGGCCCAGGGGAGCTGATCGACATATCCGGGATCAGCACGGCGCTGCTGTATGTGCCCATGACCTTGAGCTTTGATTCCGCCGGGCTGCCCCCCTTGGCCTACGACCTGGCGGATTCCCAGCTGCAATGGCAGCTGGCCCTGTGGAGCCGGAACCTGGCGGAGCAGGATTCCCTGACCCCCCGTTGGACCCCGGACGCCCCCGCCCAGGGCTTCCAGTTCTTCGTGGACCAGCCCACCGAAGACCCGGAGGATCTGGGGGGAGACTCCCAGGAGTTCCAGGACCCCTCGGCGGCCCTGCCTCAGGCGGAGCCCCAGGATAGCCTGTGGGGCACGCCCTGAACCCGGTCCAGCCGGTTGCCGGTCCGGTCTGACATCTGAGCCAGCATCTACAGGGGGCAAGACCCGCGTCTTGCCCCCTTTGCGTGTCCCAAAAACGCCTCCGTCCCTACCGGAAAGCCTTGATGGCGTCCCGCAATTTCTTTTCGGCATCGGCGTTGCGCGGCAGCGGTTCTTTGGATTGGCACGCGGGCACCGCATATTGCTCCATCAGCCGGTAGGGCGCCGCAAAGTCCGCGTCGTCAAGGCTGGAGGTGAATACCGCCACCAGATCAAGTTCCGGCACCACGAAGAGGTACTGGCCGCCCGCGCCGTGGGCCGAATACCCGCCGAACCCGTTGATCCACCAGAAATAGCCATAGCCGTATTTCTCCGCGTCGTTCATGTCCGGAGTATCCATCTGCCTGGCTGTGGATTCCTCCACCCATTTTTGCGGCACAAGCTGCTGGCCGTCCCAGGCGCCCCCTCTCAGATACAGGTATCCCAATTTGGACATTTCAAAGGGGGTCAGCTTGAGCCCGGAGCCGCCCACCTGAACGCCCGCCCGGTCCGCCAGCCAGTCGCGGCCATCGATGCCCAGCTTCTTGAAAAGCTTTTCCTGGGCGTACTCCCGGGTTTTGACGCCGGTGGCCCTGCTGATCAGCGTTGAGGCCAGGTGCGGGCAGGCGTTGTTGTACACGAAGCTGCCCTTTTCCCCTGCCGGCAGGCTGAGGATAAACTGAAGCGCGTCCTGCTTTTCCGGGATCTCAAAGCTCCGCAGCGTCTCCAGCCCCGGGAAGCCCGCGGACATGGTGGCAAGCTCCCGCAGGGTGATCCCCGCCCTGGCGGGGTCGGAAATCTGGAAATAACCGCCCAGCGTGGAATCCAGGCCCTGAAGATGCCCTTCCTCCAGCGCGATGCCCAGCAGCGCAGAGGTCACGCTTTTGGTGCAGGAGTAAATATCCTGCCGGGCGTTCCCTCCGTTAGGGGCGTCATGGGCCCCCAACGCCAGGTAGCCGTTTCGGATCAGCATGACGCTGTGGATGTCATACCCGCCCTGTTCAATGGCAAGCAGCATGTCGGAGAGGATGGCGGAATCCATGCCCTGCTCCTCCGGCGCGCTGGTTCTCCACGCCTTGCCCGGCCAGTCCCCCTGGGGCTCCGGCTCCACCGGCGCGTCACAGGAGGAAAGCGAAACCGCCAGAACCACGATGGCAACCACCATGAAAAACAACCTGAACCCGCTCTTGCTTTTGTCCATGCGCCCTCCCCAAAATCATGCGTAATCCCTGACAGTATACTACAGATTCCGGCGCTGCGGGGGCACGGGCTGAGGCTGCCACAAGGAAATACAATGTTAGAACACAGGTCAAACCGCCGGTCTGCCGCTCCCCTCCGCCTTCCTTACAAAACCCTCTTTACAAAACCGGAATTTTGAGCTATAGTATATGCGAACACACGTTCCTTACGCTGGGAGGCGGTCCTGTGGACCTGATGGAGAAGCTCACCATCCTGGCGGATAGCGCCAAATACGACGTGGCTTGCACCTCCTCCGGGGTGGACCGGCAGGGAGCCGGGGGCCTGGGCAACGCCGTGGCCTGCGGCATCTGCCATAGCTTTGCCGCGGATGGCCGCTGCATTTCCCTTTTGAAGGTGCTGCTGTCCAACCAGTGCGCCTACGACTGCCGCTACTGCGTCAACCGCTCCTCCAACGACGTGCCCCGGGCCGCCTTCACCCCCCGGGAGCTGGCGGACATCACCCTCCAGTTCTACCGCCGCAATTCCATCGAGGGGCTGTTTCTGTCCAGCGGGGTGCTGGGGTCCCCGGACCATACCATGGAGCTGATGATCCGCGCTTTGGAGCTGCTGCGCCACGAGCACCGCTTTGGGGGCTACATCCACGCTAAAACCATCCCCGGGGCCTCCCCGGCCTTGGTGGAGCGGCTGGGGCTGCTGGCGGACCGGCTCAGCATCAACATCGAGCTGCCCAGCGAGGACAGCCTGCAACGGCTGGCCCCCAACAAAACCAAGCAGGCCATTTTGGCCCCCATGGGCCAGGTGGCCCAGGGGGTGGCGGAGAACCAGCGGGCTCTCACCCTCTACCGCCACGCCCCCCGTTTCGCCCCGGCAGGCCAGTCCACCCAGATGATCATCGGCGCGTCCCCGGAGACGGATTACCACATCCTGCGGCTGGCCTCTGGGCTGTACCGCAAGTACAGCCTCCGCCGTGTCTTTTACTCCGCCTATGTGCCCACCAACGCCGACACCTTGCTGCCCTCCCTCACCACCAAGCCCCCGCTGCTGCGGGAGCACCGGCTTTACCAGGCGGATTTTCTGATGCGGCAGTACCAGTTTGACGCGGAGGAAATCCTCAGCCCCGAGACCCCCAACTTCAACCCCTTTCTGGACCCCAAATGCAATTGGGCCATCAACCACATGGACCGCTTCCCTGTGGACGTGAACAAGGCCCCCCTGGAAACTTTGCTGCGGGTGCCGGGCATCGGCCCGGTGAGCGCCAAGCGGATCGTGGCGGCCCGGCGCTCCGGGGGCCCCCTCACCCTGGAGGGGCTGAAGCGCCTGGGGGTGGTGCTAAAGCGGGCCCAGTACTTCATCGCCCTGTCCGGGGGCGTTGGGGTGTCCCGCTTCGGCCGGGAAAGCGTGATCCGGGCTTTGGTGGACCCCAAGGCCTTTCAGTTCGGGGTGGAACAGCTGAGCCTGTTTGGCCCCAACCCCCAGGCGCCTGCCCTCCCGGCAGGGACCCCCTGGGGGGACGCCCTTGAGGAGGCGGTGTCGTGCCTGGCTTCCAGCTTTTGATGGACCCTGTGGATGAAGTGTTCCTCTACGACGGCTCCTTGGCGGGCTTTTATTGCTGCGTCCACGCCTGCGTGTACCAGAGGGTCCTGCCCGCCGCCATCCGGCCCCAGGAGGAGGCCCAGGTGTCCCTGCTGCCCCCCCGCCGCATCCCCACGGACCGGGCCAATGCCCTGGGGGTACGGGAAGCCGTGGCCCGGAGGATTTCCCCTCGGGCCCTGGAGCTTTGCGAGCATGTGTTTTTGACCCCTATGGACCAGAAGGAAATGGCCTTGCTGCTGTTTTTGCGCCTGGGTTTCGCCCGGGGGGCCCCGGCCGCGGAGGCCCTGGCGGACCCTTTGGTAGCCCCTCTAATGAAGGCGGAGCGGCATCTGCGGCAGGAGGCTCATCTGCTGTGCGGCTTCGTGCGTTTCTCCGACCACCAGGGAAAGCTGCTGGCGGCCATCAGCCCCAAGAACTTCGTGCTGCCCCTGATGGCCCCCCACTTCGCGGACCGCTACAGCCAGGAGAGCTTTCTCATCTATGACCGCACCCATCAGGCGGCGTTGGTCCATACCCAGGGCTGCTGGGAGCTGCGGGCCTGGGACGGACTCCAGCTTCCCCCCTTCTCCCAGGAGGAGCTGTTTTACCAGGCTCTCTGGACCCGGTTTTACGATACCATCGCCATCCGGGAGCGGGAAAATCCCCTGTGCCGCCGCAGCCACATGCCCATGCGCTATTGGGAAAACATGGTGGAGATGCAAGGCGCCCTCAGCCCTGGGGCGCGGCTTTCACCTGCTGCCACAGAGCCCAATAGCCTTGGCCGTCCTGGCCCTGCTGCCATCGGTAGCGGGCAAACTCCTTAGGGGGCGGCTGGTTCCGCTGCCCAGGCAAGGCATAGAGCACCCGGTGCACCCGGTCCTCCTGGCACATCCGGCCCACCACAAAGCTGCCGCCTCTGTGCATGGGCACCCGCACAAAGCGCCAGCCGGGCATGTCAAAGGGGGCGAAGGACGGATATTGGTCAAAGAAGGGGCCCAGCTGCCGCCACTGGAGGGGCCAACGCACGGGCCGGAGGGTATCCACAGGCCGGGCCCCCGGGGTATGGGGCTGGGGAAAGAGGTTTTGCCGGAGGGCATCCTCCTCCAGGGAGGGCTCCGCCGGGCCCGTGAGGGCCGCCGCCTGAAGGTCCTCCCCATCCTGAAGTAGAGAGGGCTCCGGGGAGCCCTGGGAGAGCCGCATCCCCCTCCCCTTGGGAGGCCGGGTGGCGTACACGTCCGCCTCCACATAGATGGAGGGGTCCACGGCGGACAGGAATACCTCCTGGGGGGGAAAGTCCCTGGGCATGGCGGAGGAGGTGCGCAGGGCGAAGCGGGCGGCGGAGCTGGGGGCCTTCCGCAGCTTGGAAGCTTTTGGCTCCTCCGGTTCCGCCTCTTGGGAACCCTCCGGTTCCCTGGGCCCCGGTCCCTGGCCTTCCCCTGGCTGCGGCTTTGCCTCCGCCCCCCGGGGGCGGGCCCCCCCCTCCCCTTCCGCAGCCCCCCGGGAGCGGGCGGCCGCGTCTCCCTCCAGCGCCGCACGGGGCCGAGCCGCTGCGTCCGCTTCCAGCTTGGCGCATAGGGCCAGCAAAGCGTTCCGGGCGTCCAGGAGGCTCCCGGCGCTCTGGGCCACGCAGAGGCCGATGAACAGGGGCAAAGGCTTGGGATCGTCGGAGGTGACCAGCACCGCCTGGAGTCTGGAGGGGGCCAAGCCTCCCTGCCGAAGGGCCACCTCCGCCAGCATCGTGGCCTGGCCCTGGGGGTTCACCCGGGCGTTGCCCAGCTCCTGCACCGCCCCTTCCCCGGCGTACAGGAACACGCGAATACTCTTGGCATGGGGGCTCAGGTTCTTTCCGGTGAGCTGCATCAGCAACCCGCCCCCCTCCACCTGGAGGCGGGCAAAGCCCGAGGCCCCCAGAACCATGGGCTTGAGCATGATATATTGCCGTTTCATGGGCTGTGTGGACATGGGCCGTCCCTCCTGCCGCGCTTTTAGCACAGCATATGCGGCCCGGACCGGGAAAAGCCCGGTTGCCGAGCCCGGCCTTTCCCCCGGCGACCCAGGGGAGGCCGGCCTTGGGAGCCGATTTGGAGCCCTCCTGGTGAAGCCCCTGGCGGAGCCCGCCGGGGCATGGTACAATGGAATCAATCTGGCACGCTGACGCGCCAATGCGCTGGGAGGCAGAGCTCATGACCGGAGATATCCTGGCTTTTTTCCAAGGGGAGCCCCAGGCCCTTCTTTTGTACCAGGCCTTGGAAGAGCGCATCCTCCGGGAGCTTCCCGAAGTGTCCGTCAAGGTCCACAAAACCCAGATCAGCTTCTCCAGCAAGCACGGCTTTGCCTATGCCTCCTTGCCCCGCTTTTCCCGCAAGGCCCGGCCCCGGGCCTGCCTGATCCTCACCTTCGGCCTCAGCCACCGCCTGGAGCATCCCCGTATTTGGCAGGCCGTGGAACCCTACCCCCGCCGCTGGACCCACCACGTGATCCTGGAAGCCCCGGAGGATGTGGATGACGAGCTGATGGCCTGGGTCAAGGAGGCCTACCATTTCGCGCGGTTCAAGTAAAAGGCGGGTTCCGCTTCCACAGTCCGAATCCTCCTTTCACAACCTGACAACGGTAGAATCAGTACAAAGAAACGATAGTACAGCCACAGGTACTATTGCATAAAAGGCAAGTCCTATACTGATGATGCAATAACGTGGATGAGCGGTGATGAAAGATGAAGCTGAATGAAGCCGTCAGCCAACGGCTTTTGGAATTGCTGGAACAAAGGAATATGACCCAGTACCAGCTTTACCAAAACAGCGGCGTACCCAAATCCACCATCGCAAACATCGTTCACTGCTCCTATGATTCCGTGAAGCTGCGCATCCTTCATGAACTGTGCCAGGGGTTAGGGATCGGCCTTCCCGCCTTCTTCCAATCCCCTCTTTTTGAGGAAAGCCATTTGGAACCGTAAGCAAAAGGCCGGCACCACGGGCGCTGGCCTTTTGCAATTGCCATAAAATCTTTGCCTTCCCCCTGAACCGCGTGAAACGCGGTTCAAGAGCGGGTCCAGGGCCTTCCCGGCCTTTCGGTCATCGCGGCCTGCACTGCCGTTTGGCCGCTCGCCTCAAGCCCCGCCTCTCGCTCGCTTGCCGCTGCGCGGCAGGGCCCACCGGGCCCACACTCGCTGACGGCGCCTGGCGGAGTCCAGAGGCAGAGCCTCTGGCCGTTCCCCCGTCCCCGCCCCCCCCGTCACGTCCCCGCATACGCCTCCCGGACCTTCACGT
>JARKQO010000446.1 GCA_029974855.1 Eubacteriales bacterium | reverse complement strand
CGCCCCCCCCCCCCCCCCCCACGTCCCCCCCCCCGCGTCCTACCTCCGCCTCCGAAACAACGTGGTAATCCCCAGCAGCCCGAAAATCCATCCCAGGGGGCCGCAGCCGCAGCCGCCTCTGCCCCGGGCCCTGCGCATGGGGTCGCTTTGGCTGAACACGATGCCGATGAGGATCACCAGCAGCACCCATCCGGCGGGGGTCAGGCCGTTATTCTCCCGCTCCCGGCGCTCGTGGTAGTCCCGGTATTCCTCGGCGCTGTCGTCAAATTCATCCCGGATGCTGTCCCAGAGGGCGGAAAAATAGGAGCCGGAGCTGGGGGCGGTGGGCCTGGGGGCGGGGGTGGCTTGGGCCGTGGGCTGGTAGGCCGCGAAAAGGCGGCCCAGATCCATGTCTACCTTGTATTGCTTGCCCAAGGTCTGGGCGAAGGCCACGAAGAACTTGCCAAAGGCCTCCTCGTAGCGCTGGGCCTTGAACAGCTCCCCAAAGCCCGAGTTGGTAAGCAGCAGCTGCATGTTGTTGTCGCTGATGGTTTCCTTGAACTGGGAGCCGGAGGCCACGGCGAAGCTGTCCTCCCCCGCCGCGCCCAGCAGCAGCAAATCGCTGGGGCCCAATCCCCGGCGAAGGAACAGCTCCTTGGCATAGGCCTGGGCGTCCAGCCCGTCCAGGAAGTGAACCATCACCACCTGGAGGTTCACCCCGGTCCGGGCCTGGGCCAAGGATTGAAACTCGGCGATCTCCCGGAGCATGGCCTGGGAGAGCACGTCGGCGTCGTCCGTCACCGCCCCCCGGTCCGCCGGGAAGCGGGCCTGGGCCAGGGCTCCCAGGGGAGCCAGCAGGACCGCCAGAAGCAGGGCGACCAATAGGGTCATCCAAAGATTGGTTTTTCCGAACACTCGCTTTTTCATCCTACCGACACCCCCTTTACTGGTATAGCTCATAGGGCCGCATCCCCAAAAACCGGGCCAGCGCGCCTCCGGTTTTGGTGCCCAGCTGCCTGTTGAAATCCGCCGCCGCCTGGTTGTAGGTACCGATCACCGGGCTGGAGGCCAGCCCCTCCAAATCGGTGGTAAGCATGTTCAAATAAGCCTTGTCCCGGCCGCTTGCCTGAAAGCTGGACGCCTCCCGCAGCTTTGCGGCCACCCGCTCCACGGCGGCGGCCAGCCTCCCGTCCTCCTGCTTCTTGGCGGAGAGGGACGCCCCGGGGTCCCGCAGGCCTTGGGCGGCGGCCTGAAGGGCCAGCACGTCCGGGTCGGCGGGGCTCAGATGCCGCCGGGCCACCACGGAGAGGTTCAGCCCGTCGGCCCCCCGGTAATGGAGCACATCCAACAGCCCGCTTTCCCCGGACAGCAGCGCCGTCACCTGCTTGCGCTCGTCGTTAAAGCCGCTGAGGGTACCAAAAATGAGGCCAAAGAGAACCAGGGCGAGCGATATGAGAATGCTCACGCCGATGGAGAGTTTCGGTTTCATTTGTCGGTTTCCTTTCCTGCCCGAAGAGATACTGTTACGCTACAAAGGGGTTACGGGGACAGAGCCGCCCGGCCCGGGGCCTTGTCAATGCTTCAGTTCCAGCAGCTTCTTTTTCAGCTCGCCCTCCATCACCAGCAGGTTCTTCTCCGCCTCCACCCGCTGGGCGCGGCCCGCGTCCTGGATGCGCATGACCTCGTTGATGGTGTCGATAAGGCTCTGGTTGGTCTGGGTCAGGGTCTGCAAATCGATGATGCCCCGCTCCGCCTCCTGGGCGGTCTGGATGGTGCCCATCTTCAGCTTCTCGGCGTTTTTCACCAGCAGCTGGTTGGTCATGTCGGTGACGGCCTTCTGGGCCTGGAGGGCGTCCTGGCTGTGCTGCATGCCCAGGGCCAGCACGATCTGGCTCTTCCACAGGGGCAGCGTATTGGCCAAGGTGCTCTGAATCCGCTCCACCAGGAGGCTGTTGTTGTTTTGCAGCAGCCGGATCTGGGGCGCCATCTGCAAGGCCACCTGGCGGGTCAGCTTCAAATCGTGGAGCTTCTTTTCAAACCGGTCGCAGGCGGTGGCCATGTCGTTGGCCCGCTGGGCGTCCATGGCGTCCCCGGAGGCGGTGGCCTTCTCCTTGAGCTCCTGGAGGGCGGTGGCCCGCACCTGGGCCAGCTTCTGCTCCCCGGCCACGATGTACATGGTCAGCTCCTTGAAGTACTGGGTGTTCATGTCATAGAGGCGGTTGAACATGCTCACGTCCTTGAGAAGCTGCACCTGGTGCCCCTCCAGGGCGGTGGAGATGCCGTCCACGTTGACCTCCACTTTGTCAAAGCGGGTCTTCAGGTCGCCAATGGCCTTTTTGGCGTTCCAGAACAGCTTGCCGATGCCCTTGGGCGCTTCGGCGGCGTCGCCAAAGCCCTTGATTTCGTTCACCAGCTTCACCAGCATCTCGCCCACCTCGCCGGTCTGGTCCGTGCGGACGGTGGCCAAGGCGCTGTCGCTGAAATCCGCGATCTTCTTCTGGGCCTCCGCGCCGAAGAGCAGCACATGGTCCGGGTTGCCGATGTCGATCTTGGACACGAACTCCTGGATGCTGCGCTTGTCCTCCTCGGTGAGCATGGAGGTGTCCATGTCCTTGAGGGTGGTTTCCACGGCCTTGGGGGCGTCGTCCTTCTGCAAGGCCTGCACCGCCTCGTCCAGAATGGCCTTGTCCTGGGCCATGGAGGCTGTGTCCAAAGTGAGCACCGGGGCGCTTTGGGCGGCTTGGGCTTCGGGGATGCTGTTATGCTCCGTCATCACGATTTCCTCCTCATTCATCCGCTGTAAGTGGGTAGTATATGGCTGCGGGTTGGGGAAACGCCTATTCCTGCTTCTCCTGGGGGGCCTGGGCCGTGGCCTGGCCGCCGGAGCCGGGCATCTGGATCACCGGGGCCTGGGGCTGGTGCAGCGCCGCTTCCTGGGCAGCCTGCTGCACCCGCTGGGCCACATCCGTGGCCTTGCCCACCTGGTACTGGGCCGGGTCCGGGGCCTGAGGCCTGGGCGTTACCTGGGGCGCGGCAGCCCCGGGGGCCTGCTGCCCTGTCTGGGCTCGCTGCCGGGCCTCCTCCTCCACCCGCCTGTCGATCTGGGCGGCCTGCTTGGCCTGCCGGGCCGCCAGCTCCAGGGCGCTTTCCGTGAGGCCGTCCCGCTTGAGCATCTGCTCCAGCACGTCAATATCCGTGGTGATGTCCAGCACATCGTCCCGGTAGAGGTTATCCAGCATCTTCTGGCAGCCCTTCAGCACCACGCCCAGGGCCTCGTCAATGCGCTGGCGGGCGGCCTTGGCCTCCGCCCCGGCCACATTGCGCTCCCCCAGCATCCGGTAGCCCTTCACCAGCTTTAAGGTGGTGGGCAGGTAATAGTCCATGAACTTGCGAATCTGGGTGGCCTTGCCGGGCTTGTGGTACACCACCCGGAATACCTCGGCGCACTGGTTTTCCAGCTTGGTAAGGGTTGCGTTCAAAGAGGGCTCGGCAATGAGCTTGTTCTGCTCGTGAATCTCCCCGATCATCTCCCTGCCCTTGGTGAGCAGCGCGTCCACCTCGGGGTTACCCGTATCCGAGGAGATGTCCCGCAGGCTCTGGGGCACCTGGGCCTTGGTGCTCAAATCCAGGCCCTCCCCCATGATCTTGATCACCGTGCCGATGAGGCCGCTGAGCACGAACCCCACGATATACCCGCTGAGGCTGTGGGGATGAAAGAGGGAAGCGTACAGGGCGAAAACCGCGCCAAAGGCGATGATGCCCGCGCCCAGTCCCTTGGTTTTCCTTGGCTTCTTGCTCCGCTTGCTCATCAGCCCGCTCCTTTGGACGGCGGCGGGTCTAAAAATTTCTCCCGCCCCTCGCCGACGAATCCAATTATAGCATAGTTTTTCCAGGGTGAAAAGAAGGATTGGCGTAAAGGCGCTAAGGAGAGGGTGAAAGTTTCTTTAGAATTGGATGAGAGAAACGGGGAGAGTGGTTGCCATGCGGGGAAGGGCTGCCCGGGGCGGTTCAGGGGGACGCTCCTTGGGCATGCCTCCCCATACCATGTATGCATGGTGCTTTTGACAAGAATACCGTACAAAACTTGTTATCCTGCAATGGATGTGGGATAATGGGTGTAACAGACACGGGGCGCGGTGCTTCCTCCTTGGAATACGGCTTCGCACGCAAGAATTGCGCCTCTGTCCTTACGGTTAGATGCGCAGGTAAATCAGATCACCGCCACCATTCCGGATCAGCTTTACCATTGTCAAAGAAATTGGCCGTATGAGCTAATATCACCGAAGAAATTGTGACGCGTAAACAAGGGGGAAAGCGAGTGAATGAAACGATTAAAGCGATTTTCTTTGATCTGGATGGCACATTGCTCAGCTTCAAAACACATATGATTTCTGAGTCTACCATCGATGCATTGAAGCTGTTGCGAGCGAAAGGCATTAAGCTTTTTTTGGCAACAGGAAGGCCTCCAAACGCAATAGCGTTTTTGAAAAGTGTTTTCGAATTTGATGCTTATGTGACTACTAACGGTCAATACTGCTATACGCCGGATGAACTGATATACTGTCTTTCATTCGACCGTATCGTGATACAAAGCCTTATCGAATTACTTAAACAATTTCCTTTCCCATGTTTGCTGATCGAAAAGAGCGACTGTTATATTAACTATATTGATGATGCCGTTAAAGATCATTGCCGCCTAACAAATCAACCGTTACCTAAAGTGCGCGACCTCAAGCACGCATTGCAACGAGATATTTATCAATTTGTGGCATACCTTGATTCCAAAAACGAGTACATATTGGTTAATAATCTAAAGCAAATACAGCCTACAAGAGCCGTTCCGGTTTGCTTGGATGTCATGCCGCTAGGAGGCGGGAAAGCAGCAGGAATAGAAGCAGTATTAAATCACTTTGGGCTTTGTGCCTATGATACTTTAGCTTTTGGAGACGGTCTAAACGATATTGACATGCTCAACTTATCTCGCATTGGTATCGCTATGGGTAATTCTGCTAAAGAGGTAATTGAGATTGCTGACTATGTCACTGATGATGCGGATCATGATGGCATTCGAAAAGCCTTGCTTAAATTGGAAATTATCTGATTTCCCCCTAAACTTTTGACAGCTAGTCTTTCCCCAAAGGATGCGGCCCAGAGCGCTTTTTCCTCCGCTCTGGGCCGCATCCCGTTCACCGGTTCCCCTATTCCGCTGTCCCCTTCCCCGGGTCAAGCCTCCGCCGGGGCGCGCCGCTTGCTTTTGCCCAGGTACGCCTCCCGCACGGCGGCGTTGTCCAGCAGCTCTTTGCCTGTGCCTGCCATGTTGATGGTTCCGGTCTCCAGCACATAGCCGTAATCCGCGATGCGCAAAGCGGCGTTGGCATTCTGCTCGATCAGCAGCACCGTGATCCCGTCCGCGTTCAGCTTGCGGATGATGGAGAAGATGTCCCGTACCACCAAGGGCGCCAACCCCAGGGAGGGTTCGTCCATGATGAGCACCTTGGGGCGGCTCATGAGGGCGCGGCCCACGGACAGCATCTGCTGCTCGCCGCCGGAAAGGGTCCCCGCCAGCTGCCAGGCCCGTTCCTCCAGGCGGGGAAAAAGGGAGTATACATAGCGGCGGTCCTCGGCCATGGCTTCCTTGTCCTTGCGCAGGAACGCCCCGATGCGCAAATTCTCGCTCACCGTCATATCCGGGAACACCCGGCGGCCTTCGGGCACCATCACGATGCCCCGCTTGACGATTTCCTTGGGAGGCAGCCCCAGCAGGTTCTCGTCCCCGAAGAGAATCTCCCCTTCGTCCGCCTTTTGCAGACCGGAAATGGTGCGCAGCGTGGTGGACTTGCCCGCGCCGTTGGCTCCGATGAGGGTGATGATCTGCCCCTGGGGCACGGACAGGGAAATGCCCTTGAGCGCCCGGATGCCCCCGTAGGACACCTTCAGGTTCCGTATCTCAAGCTTCATCTTCCTGCACCCCCAAATAAGCCTGAATCACCAGCTCGTTGCTCTGAATCTCCGCCGGGCTGCCCTGGGCGATCAGGTTGCCGTAATCCAGCACATAGATGCGGTCGGAAATATCCATCACCAGGTCCATGTGATGCTCGATCAGAAGGATCGTCAGCTTAAAGGTCTTGCGGATGCCGCCGATGAGCGTGGTCAGCTCCTCGGACTCCGCCGGGTTCATCCCCGCGGCGGGCTCGTCCAGCAAAAGCAGCGCGGGCTCCGTAGCCAGGGCCCGGGCCATTTCCAGCTTGCGCTGCATGCCGTAGGGAAGGGAGGCGGCCTTCTCGCCCCGGACCTCCCAAAGCCCCATGTACTGAAGAAGCTCCTGGGCATGCTCCCGCATCAGCTTCTCCTCCCGCCGGTAGAGGGGCATGCGCAGCATCGCGCCGGTCCAGGAGGATTTCAGCCGCAAATGCCTGGCGATCAGCACGTTTTCCATGACGCTCAGGGCGCGGAACAGCCGGATGTTCTGAAACGTGCGGGCAATGCCCAGCTGGGTGATCTGATCGGGCCGCATGCCGGTAATGTCACGCTTGTTCAGAAAGATGAAGCCCGCCGTGGGCCGGTAGACCCCGGTGACCATGTTGAAGGCCGTGGTCTTGCCCGCGCCGTTGGGCCCGATCAGGGCCACGATCTCCTGGGTGTCAATGTACATGGAAAGGTCGTTCACCGCCACCAGGCCGCCGAACTGCATGGTGGCATGATTGATTTCCAAAACCTTCTGCCTCATGGCTTCGTCACCCTCTTTCCCTGGCCCAAGGGGCTCCGCAGCAGCCGCAGGATGCCGGGCCAGCTAAACTCCCGGGTGCCCATCAATCCGTTGCGGAAGAAGAGGATCACCACCAGCAATAACCCGGAAAACACTACCATCCGCATCCCCGCGATGCCCGAGGTTTGGAAAAATCCCAGGTTGATGGGGCCGTCCAGCACCCGCAGCCATTCCTGCCCCACGGTGACCAAAAAGGCCGCCAGCACCGAGCCGGTGATGGAGCCCATGCCGCCCATCACCACGATCATCAGCACGTTGTAGGTCTGGGTCACCCGGAACATGTCCGGGCCGATGGTGCCGTTGTAGGCCGCCAGCAGGCCGCCCCCCACCCCCGCGATGAAGGCGCTGAGCATGAAGGCCAGCATCTTGTGCTTAAACAGCGAAATGCCCATGGCCTCGGCGGCGATCTCGTCCTCCCGCACGGCCTTCAGGGCCCGCCCATAGCTGGAGGAAACGAACAACCCCATCAGCAGCAGCATCAAAGCCGCCACGCCGTAACACCACCATATGGTGGCGTTTCCAGGGACGCCCTTGAGGCCCTGGGCCCCGTTGGTCAGGTTCTGGGCGTTGGTGATCAGCACCCGGATGATTTCCGAAAAGCCCAAGGTGGCGATGGCCAGGTAGTCGCCCCGCAGGCGCAGGCAGGGAAGCCCCACCAAAAAGGCCAGGCCCGCCGCGATCAGCCCGCCGATCACCAGGGTGACGCCAAAGGGCAAAATCAAAGTGTCCAGGGGGGGAATCAGCGGGGCGATCATGAAGATCATCTGCTTTTTGGCCACCGGGATGGTCAGCAGCGCGGTGGTATAGGCCCCGATGGCCATAAATCCCGCCTGGCCCAGGGAAAACAGGCCCGTAAAGCCGTTGATGAGGTTCATGGACAGCGCCAGTACGATGTTGATGGCGCAAAGGCGCACGATGCGCAGCACATAGTTGTTGCCGCCCCCCTCCAGGGCCAGGAGCCCGGCGGCCAGGAGCCCGCACAGCAGTAGGGTCAGGCCCAGGGATACAATCTTTTTCTGCTTCATGCTTCACACCTTTTCCGTCGCTTTTTCGCCCAACAGGCCGGTGGGCTTGAACAGCAGCACCGCGATCAGCAGCACAAAGGCAAAGGCGTCCCGGTAGCCGGAAAGCTGCGGCCAGGCCGCCACCAGCAAAATCTCCACCGCCCCCAGCAGCAGCCCGCCCAGCACCGCCCCGGCGGTGTTGCCGATACCGCCCAGCACCGCCGCGATGAAGCACTTGATGCCGGGCATGGCCCCCACCGTGGGGCTGATCTGGGGATATTTCATGCCCCACATGATGGCCCCCACCCCAGCCAGCGCCGAGCCGATGAAAAAGGTGATGGCGATGGTTTTGTTCAAATCGATGCCCATGAGGGAGGCGGCGTCATAGTCCCGGGCCACGGCCCGCATGGCCATGCCGGTCTTGGTTTTTTTGATCAGGAACATCAGCAGCACCAGCAGCCCCCCGGCAATCACCGGCACCAGCAGCGCCAGGCGCTGGAGCCGCACGGTGCCAAGCTGCATCACGCTGGTGAACAGCGGGATCTGCGGAAAGGTCATGGGCCGCCCGCCAAAGACCACGGTGGCCAGGTTCTGCAAAAAGTAGCTTACGCCGATGGCGGAGATCAGCACGGAGATGCGCGGCGCGGACCGCAGGGGCCGGTAGGCCAGCCGCTCCGCCCCCATCCCCAGCAGCCCCGTCAGCGCCACGGTAAGAAAGAATGTGACATACCAGGGAAGCATAAACAGGGAGATGCCGAAAAATGCAAAATACATGCCCATCATGAAAATCTCGCCATGGGCAAAGTTGATCAGGCGCAGCACGCCGTAGACCATGGTGTAGCCGATGGCGATGAGCGCGTACAGGCTTCCCACGCTCAAGGCATTGGTGAGATGCTGGAGAAATGTCGCCATGGATAACCTCCCGAATCATGTGCAAAAACCACCGCTCCGCAGGCAAGGGGCAAGGAATGCCTCCTTGCCTGCGGAGCGGCGTCCGCGCGAGATCAGATTAGATGGAGCGCCTAGGCGGAACGCGGCCGCTTACGGCTCGATGATGGCCAGGAAGGCGGAGGCGCCGTCCTCCTGCATCTGCTTGAACACCACAGGACGCACCGCGTCATGGGTCTCGTTCAGGGTGATGGTGCCAGCCGCGCCCACAAAGTCCTTGGTGGCAAACAGCGCGTCCCGGATGGCCGCCGGTTCGGTGCTGCCGGCGGTCTCGATGGCGTTGAGCAAGGTCAAATACCCGTCATAGCACATGGCGACCGTGGCGGCGGGCTCCTTGTTATACTTGGCGCGGTAGGCGGTGAGGAACTCCTCGGTCTTTTCGGTGGCGGGCTGGGCCGAGTCGAAGAAGGTGGTGAAGATGACGCCCTTGACGTATGCGCCCGCGATTTCAAACAGCTCCGGGGCGTCCAGGGTGTCGCCGCCGATGATCGCTCCCTCGAAGCCCAGCTCCCGGGCCTGCTTGATGATCAGCGCCGCGCTGGGGGCATAGCCCACGGAGGCGAAGATCACGTCCGGCTCATTGCTGAGGGCCTCGGTGAGCAAGGTGGAGAAGTCCTGGTCCGTGTTGACGAAATTGCCTTTGGTGACCACGTCAAAGCCCTCGTGTAGCGCGAGCTCTACCTCAAAGTAGTTCACCAGCCCCACGGCGTATTCGCTCTCGATCTCCTGGATCACGGCGATCTTGTGGAAGCCCTGCTCCACCGCGTAGCGGGCCAGCATTGTGCCCTGGAAGGGATCGATGAAGCAGATGCGGGCATACCAGTCGCTGCCCAAAGTGACCATGGGGTTGGTGCTGGTGGGAGTCAAAGCGGGGATGCCCGCCTCGGCAAACACGTCCGCGCCGGACATGGACAGGCCGGAGGAATAGCTGCCCAGCACGGCCACGACCCCCGAGTTCACCAAGGAGGCCGCCGCGTTGGAGGCTTCCACCTTATCGGATTTGGAGTCGCCGATAATCAGTTCCACCTTCTGTCCCAGCACCTGGGGGTACAGCTCGTTGGCCAGCGAAAAACCCTCCCATTCCATTGCGCCGCCCCCGGCGTAGCTTCCGGTCATGGGCTCAAAGATGCCGATCTTGATGACGTCCTCGGCGCTTGCCATCATGGGTAGGCAAAACAGCAGTACCAGCAACCATGCAATTGTTTTTTTCATGTTCTTCCCCTCCGCTTCTTCCTGGAATTAAGAAAGGAAGATGATGAAGAACGGTTACCTTCCTTCAAAATCTCCCTTGATTGGTCCCGATTCTACCCCAAAATTGCAATTTTGTCAAGCGCTTCTTGCACGACTCCCTGTTATTGTCACGGCTCCACCCGGCCCCCGGGGCTATTTGCTTTTACGGGAGATATTGTACGTTCCCAGCGCAAAGAACAGGACCGCCGTTCCGATCAGAACCAAAATGCTCACCCAGGAGCTCACCACATGGCCGCCGAAGGCGAAGTCCACCCCCATCTGCAGCCGAAAATCCTGGAGCGCCGCAGTGGGAGCGTGGGCGAAAACCTCCTGTAAAGGAGCCTCCATGAACACCCTTCGAAACAGCAGGCCGCTGTGCGCCACCGGGAACACCTTCACGGCATACTGCACCGCCTCGGGCAGCACCCCCACCGGGATGTACACCCCCGTCAAAAACCCGATCAGCGTGCCCACGATGGTGCTGGCCGTAGAAAACGCGTTATTGCTTTTGAAAAAGGACACCAACAGAAACGCCATGGAGCTGCTGGCCAGCACCGAGAGCGCCATGAGCCCCAGCGTCTTCAGCAGCGCGCCGGCCCCCAGCATCCGCCCGCCGTAGGCTATGATATAAATTTGCGAAAGAACAAGCGCCAGGGCGCTCATGATCATGCCTATGGCAAAGGCGCTGAGGATATACCCCAGCACCAGCGAGGAGCGCCTCAGGGGAGCGGTGCTGAAATCCTTGGCGATCTTTTTGCTGCTATCCTCCACCATGATGCCGAAGGCGCCCAAGGTGGTGGTCAGCGTGGTCACGGCCAGCAGCCCCGCCATGATCCAGGCATCGTTCAAAAAGCGCACATTGCCGCCCAACCCTCCCATGTTGCCCGTCATCATATCGCCTAAAAACAGCACATACAGCCCAATGATGATGAACACGGAAAGCAGCGAAAAGAATACCGACATTTTATCCCTGAAAAAGAGCCTCAGGTTCCGTTTCACAAGATTGGCCACGATCATTCCCGTATCTCCTTTCCGGTAATGGCGATAAAAGCGTCGTCCATGCTGCCCCCCACCACCTCGAACCAATGGATATGGTCCTCGCAGCGCTTGAGTATGGGCAGCGCGTCCAGGGTATTCTTGATGGCCACATGCACCTGATCCCCCCGCAGGCTGTAGGCCACGGGCATATCGTCCAGCATGCGCAAAAGCTCATCCTGGCGCAACCCGCTCATTTTTAGCGTGTCCGTGCTGTAGCGCTCCCTCAGCTCGGCAGGGGTCCCCTTGGCCGTGAGCCGCCCCTCGTCTATCACGGCCACATAATCGGCGTTGGCGGCCTCCTCCATGTAATGGGTGGTCAAAAACACCGTCATGCCATGCTCCGTCTGGAGCCTCCGAACGGTGTCCCACACGCTTTTCCGGGTCTGGGGGTCCAGCCCGGTGGTGGGTTCGTCCAAAAAAAGAAGCTTGGGCGTGTTGACCAGCGACCGCGCAATGTCCGCCCGCCTTTTCTGCCCGCCCGAAAGCTTGCCATAGGGCCGGTCGATGAAATCCTCCGCGCCCACCGCCCGCGCCGCAAAGGCTATGGCCTCCCTCAGCTTTTTGCCCCGCAGCCCATAGAAGCTGCTCCGCAGCTCCAGGTTTTCCCGCACGGTGAGCAGGGCATCCAGCAGATGGTCCTGGAAAACCACGCCTATGCTGCTTCGGATTTGATCGTCGTCCTTTCCCAGCACATGGCCGTCCACCGTAACGCTGCCCCTGTCCGGCGCGAGAAACGTGCAGATCACGTCTACGGTGGTGGACTTCCCGGCCCCGTTGGGCCCCAGAAAAGCGAACAGGCTGCCCTTCTCCACATAAAAATCGATGCCCCGGACCGCTTCCACGCTTCCATAGCTTTTATACAGGCCGCTGACTTCCAGTATCATCTTCCCGCTCCCCTCCCCCTGATTTCCCTTGAATCCTCTTCCATTCTTTCCCTGCGAATCCAATGATAGCATAGTCCTTTCAGGGCGATAAAGAAGGATTGGTTCAAAGGCGCTAAGGGGAGGGTGAGAGTTTCTTTAGAAACAGATGAGAAAGGCGGGATCCCAGGGATGCAATCCCTGAGAACCCCCCGTTTCTCCATTGATCCTCTCTCGTCCCTACCCCTCCACCCAGCCCCGGGCCCGCTCCACAGCCCGGTGCCAGCCGTACAAAGCCAGGCTCCGGTTGGCCTCGTCCATGTGGGGGTGGAAGGTCAAATCCGGCTTCACCATCCGGGCGGCTTCCTCCTTGCTGTCATACATGCCCACCCCCAGGCCCGCCAGCAGCGCGGCCCCCAAGGCGGTGGTTTCCAGCACCACGGGCCGCACCACGGGAATGCCCAAAATGTCCGCCTGGAACTGCATCATGAACCCGTTGGCGCTGGCCCCGCCGTCCACCCGCATCTGGGCGGGGGCCTGGCCGCAATCCGCCGCCATGGCGGCGTACAGATCGTAGCTTTGGTAGGCGATGGCCTCCAGGGCCGCCCGGACAACGTGGGCCTTGCCCGTACCCCGGGTCATGCCCACGATGGTGCCCCGGCTGTACATGTCCCAATAGGGCGCGCCCAGGCCCGTAAAGGCGGGCACCAAAAACACCCCCGCCGTGTCGCTGACGCTCTGGGCCAGCTGCTCGCTCTGGGCGGCGGTTTCGATGATGCCCAGCTCGTCCCGCAACCACTGGATGGTGGCCCCGCCCATGAACACGCTGCCCTCCAGGGCGTAGGTGGGCTTGCCCCCAAGCCGCCAGGCCGTGGTGGTGAGCAGCCCGTTTTCGCTGGCAACGGCCCTTTCCCCGGTGTTCATCAGCATGAAGCAGCCGGTGCCGTAGGTGTTCTTCACCATGCCGGGGGCAAAGCAGGCCTGGCCGAACAAGGAGGCGTGCTGATCTCCGGCCAAAGCCGCCACGGGAATGGGCCGCCCTAAAATCTCGGGCCGCAGCATGCCGATCACCTGGGCGCTGTCCACCACCTGGGGCAGCACCTCCCGGGGGATGTCCATCATCTCCAGCAAATCCTGGTCCCAGCTTTGGGTGTGGATGTTAAAGAGCATGGTGCGGGAGGCGTTGGTGGCGTCGGTCACATGGGGGCGACCCTCCACCAAATGCCAGGCCAAAAAGCTATCCACAGTGCCAAAGCGCAGCTCCCCCTGCCGCGCACGCTGGCGCATGTCCGGCAAGTCCAGCAGGTACTGGAGCTTGGTGCCGCTGAAATAGGCGTCCGGCACCAGGCCCGTCCTCTGGCGGATTACATCCCCATGGCCCTGGTCCTTGAGCCTTTGCACCAAAGGGGCCGTGCGGCGGCATTGCCACACGATGGCGGGGTGGACGCAGCGGCCCGTATCCTTTTCCCACAGCAGCGTGGTTTCCCGCTGGTTGGTGATGCCGATGGCGGCGATATCCGCGGTGCTCACGCCGCTGAGCTTCACGGCGGTCTGCAAGGCGGCAAGCTGGCTGGAAAGGATGTCCTCCGGATCATGCTCCACCCAGCCGGGCTGGGGATAGTGCTGCTTGAACTCCACGGCGTGGGAGGCCAAGGTCTGCCCGCTTCCGTCGAATACGATGGCCCGTGAGCTGGTGGTTCCCTGGTCCAGC
>JARKQO010000444.1 GCA_029974855.1 Eubacteriales bacterium | reverse complement strand
GAATTCAAACCCCGGGGCAGCTTCCCCCCGGTCACCGACATGCAAGGCGGCGGCCCCTTTGCCCTGGCCGCCGGGCAATGGACCGACGACACCTCCATGGCCCTCTGCCTGGCCGAAAGCCTGCATCTGCAGCAGGACTGCGACCCCGCCGACCAGATGCAACGTTACGTGCGCTGGTTCCAGGAAGGCTACTGGAGCGCCACCGGCAACTGCTTCGACATCGGCATAGCCACCCGCAGCGCCCTCACCCGCTACCTGAAATCCGGCGACCCCCTGGCCGGCTCGACACAGCCCAACACCGCAGGCAACGGCTCCATCATGCGCCTGGCCCCCGTGGCCATGGTCTGGCGCCGGGCCCCCGCCACCCTGCTGGAAAAGGCCGAACTCAGCTCCCGCACCACCCACGGGGCGCGCAGCTGCCTGGATGCCTGCCGGGTGCTGAGCGTTGCCCTGGCCCGGGCCCTGGACGGCGCTGACCGGGAGCAGATCCTGGACCTGGGTCAGGTGCCCGTGCACAGCGAGGAAATCCGGGCCGTGGCCGCCGGCAGCTACCGGCACAAGGAAGCGGAGCAGATCAAGGGCAGCGGCTACGTGGTGGAAAGCCTGGAAGCCGCCCTCTGTTGCTTCAGCCGGGCAGAGGACTTTGCCGACGCCGTGCTCACCGCCGTCAACCTGGGCGACGATGCCGACACCACCGGCGCCATCGTCGGCCAGCTGGCCGGCGCCCACTTCGGCGCCGCCGGCATCCCCGCCCACTGGCTGGAACGCCTGCACCGGGCCGACGACATCCGCCACCTGGCCAGCTGCCTGCTGGACGCCAGCCAGACCCTGGAAGCCGGGGCCTGAATCCAGTCCTTGGCAAGGGCAATCCCCAGGGCAGCACGACAGCCGCCTCCCGCAGGCGGCACTACAATGGCTTCTTTTTTATCCGGCCCGCCCCCATGTACGTCCCCCGCCTGTTCCGGCAAGAAGACCCGGCCGCCCTTGCCGGGCTGATCACCGAGCACCCCCTGGCCAGTCTTGTCACCCTGGGCCCGGCGGGGCTGGAGATGAGCCCCGTCCCCCTGCTCTACGACCCCGCCCCCCGGGCAGACGCTCCCCACGGCATCCTGCGCGGCCACCTGGCCCGGGCCAATCCCCAATGGCAGCAGTTCAGGCCGGACATTCCCGCCCTCGCCCTGTTCACCGGCCCCAACGCCTACATCAGCCCCAACTGGTATCCCAGCAAAGCCGAACACGGCAAGGCCGTGCCCACCTGGAACTACGCCGTGGTGGAAGCCCGGGGCCCCCTGCGCATCATCGAAGCCCCGGAGGAACTCCGGCAGCTGCTGGCCGAACTCACGGCCCTCCACGAAGCCCGCCAGCCCCGCGCCTGGACACTGGAAGACGCGCCGGAAGACTTCATCGCCGCCCAGCTCAAGGCCGTGGTGGGGGTGGAAATCCTGGTGCAGCAACTGACGGGGAAATGGAAGATGAGCCAGAACCGGAGCGAAGCGGACCGCCAGGGCGTCGCCGCCCACCTGGACAGACCCGACCTGCTGGTCCGCTGAGGCGTAGCGGAAAACGCCTGCATCCGGCAGTCCGGCAGCAGGGACTACGCCGCAAACCGGGCCATGCCAAGCCTTACGCCAGCTGGCACTCGGGAATATCAAGCAAGCCGGGGAGCTGTTCCGCGATGGCGATAACCCGGTTACGCCCCTCCCGCTTCGCCTGGTACAGGGCCTGGTCGGCCCGGGCCACCAGCTCATGCAGTGCTTCACCGGCAGCGTACTCGGTACAGCCGAGGGAAATGGTGACCTGCTCGGCGCCGGAAAACTCCGTGCCGGCAATATGGGCCCGCAACTTCTCGCCCAGCTGCATGGCGCCGGCCAGGTTGGTGCCCGGCATCAGGATGACGAACTCCTCCCCCCCGAAGCGGGCGAGAAAATCCTGGCGCCGGAGAATGCCGCGGGCCTCCGTGGCCAACTGCTGCAGCACCGCATCCCCGGTCGGGTGGCCATAGGTATCGTTGATCCGTTTGAAGAAATCGATATCCAATATCAGCATGGACAGGGGTTCGCCGGTGCGCCGCACCCGCTCCAGCAACCACTGACCATGGTCGTAGAAACGCCTTCGGTTGGGCAGATTGGTCAGAGAATCGAGCGTAGCCACCAGGAGCAGGCGGCGTTCCGCACTACGCCGGGAGCGGTCCAGCTCCTCCTGGATCATGGCCGTAAACGCCACCAGCATGGAAATGAAGGCGCTGATCAGGACACAGAACAGGCCGAACTGCTGCAAGGGATTGTTGGCGATGGTCAGGGCCAGGAAATAGCCGATCAGGAAGGGCACCACATAGCCGAGCACAATCTGCACCCGGGCAATCTTGCCCCCCACCCAGGGACTCAGGATGGAGCGCAAAAAGCTACGATGGGCCCCGCTCAACAGGATGGCCACCCCCACCATGAGACCGCCCAGGACCGTCGTCATCGCCAGCTGCCCCTAGAATTTGTCGATCCCGTCGGCGTAACCGGTCACGGAAATCAGGGGAAAACCCAGGCCCACAAACGAGAACTGCTGGGCCACGGCATAACGCTTGAAGCCGATGAAGACCAGAGCCAGGCCAAAACAGAGGCACATCAAGGCCGTGTTGCTGCCGGTGGAAATCGGGTGCCCGGCGGCGGCCTGCTCGGCTAGGCGCCGGGAGAAAGGCGTCAGCCCATCCAGCAGGGTGGCGCCGCTTGCCAGCTCCAGCAGCCGCAAGCCCATCAGCACCACCACCAGTCCCCCCGCCAGCAGCACCCCCCGGTTATTCCGCCGGGGATGCCAGCAGAACCCCCCGATGCCCAGCAGCAACAAGCCGATGGCGCTCAAAGGATGCGTTGCCGGCCCTCCCTGCATGGGACGGAAAAAGGCTTCGATCCCGAACAGATAGCCCGCCAGGACCAGCAGGGAAAACAAGGCCCCGGCCAGCCCCAGGGGCCGCACCAGACTCAAGGCCCGAATGATCTGCGGAAAACGCATGAGAAAAGGCAACAAAAAAACAGGGCGCAAGGGTATCACCAAGGGCATAAACAGCCCATGACAAAAACCTTGAATATTCGATTTTGTTGATCTACGTCAATGTTTTTCCAACGCCGACCAACCCCAAAGCCCCTTAAATTTGCGGAACATTTTCCCGGCATCCGGGCCGGGGCCGCACCTTCCTCGCGGAGCAGATTCCCCACTACCCTCCCCTGCCCCCACCTGCGCCTGGGCACGGGCCCCCATGCGCAACGGGGCTCAAGCACCGGCCCCCCTTGCTGAACTGATCGCCCGCCATCCCCTGGCCAGCTTCGTCAGCTGTCGGCCAGGAGCAGACAGTGGTCGAATCGCTCAAAAGCTGCCGTACAATCCCATTGGCAACTTTTAACCGTTTGCAGATTTTTGTGGACTACTTTGTAGTACGTGCTAGCAATGACATCTACTTCACGCCACGTTTTCCCAATGCCATCTAAACTCTGCGCAATATGTGGAAATAAGCCTGCAACCACGGATGATCATATACCTCCCAAAGGTATCTATCCAAAGCCTCGGGACAATGATTCAAACTTAAACACGGTCCCCGCCTGCTCAGAATGCAATAATGAGGCTTCGCCTGGAGACGAAGAGTTCAAGGTTTTCATTGGGTTTTCAACCGGAGAGTTTCGTCAGAACACTGATGCCGTACTCAATTCAATGGCTAGAACCGTTGGGGGTAACTGGAAGATAGCGCGTCAAATATTCAGTACAAAAGCTGATGTCTATGCGCGATTGCATGGGGTGGTGGCAGAGCCCGCGGTTGCCGTCGAGTTTAGTGGTAAAAACATATGTGCTGTTTTCGACAGAATCATCCGGGGACTTTATTGGATGGAAAAAGGGAAAGCCCTTGGCCTTTCGCCAAAGATTCGAATTTTCCCGTTTCACTCAATGGATGTGGCATTTCATAGGTCTATGAAGGAGCTAATGGATTGTCTGGAACCAAAAAAACTCAACAAAGACTCCTTCATATACAAGGTTTGCTTCCTTGAAGATGGCTCCAGCATTTGGGGGATACAGTTTTTTAACGTTTCTCAGACCACTACCTTTGCATATGCAGAAGCTCCGAAAACCTGACATTACAGAGCGGGACAGCCACAAGCGGAGCTTCTGGTTCCCAGTGGTTCACTCCGGCTGCCTCTCACGTTAGAGCTCCTACGCATGCGTACCTACACGATCGCTCCCGCCACGCCAGTTTCCTTCAAGGCGGTCGCGTCAGTATTCGCCTGTGCATTCGGGACAATTTGGCTATTTGTTGAACCGCTCGGTTTGTTCGGGCTTGTGCCACCGGTAGGCGGTTTTACGGGGATCATTTCGTACGTCTTGATGCTGATAGCTGCATCGTGTTTTTTGGCAGTCTTTCTTCGTGCCTATCGTTGGCACAAAGTGCATACCCTGCCTTTGGTCGCTCTTTCAGTTGCCTCTGCATCTGATGGCGCCA
>JARKQO010000509.1 GCA_029974855.1 Eubacteriales bacterium | reverse complement strand
TCCAGACCTGGTCGTGCCCGAACCGGACCGCTCCCTGGCGGAGGGCGCCGTTGATCCCTGGAGCAAAGGTCCCTCCCCCTGGTATATGGGGATGCTGGAATCTTTAGCCCGGCAAATGGGCTTCTCCCTGGACACGCCTTTTTCCCGGCTCACCGACGAGCAGCGCCAGGTCATTCTTTACGGCACGGGCAATCAGAAGGTGCGGTTTCGTTATCACAACGCCCAGGGCGACCTGCGGGTCTACGAAACTACCTTTGAGGGGGTTATTCCCAATCTGGAGCGGCGTTACCGGGAAACCCAGTCCGATTATATCCGCCAGGAAATTGAGGCTTACATGAGCAGCAGCTCGTGCCCCCAATGCCGGGGCGCCCGGCTGAAGCCGGAAAGCCTGGCCGTGACCGTCATGGGCAAGAATATCTGGGAGGTGACCAGCCTTGCGGTGGGGGAGGCCCTGGAGTTTTTCCGCAGCCTGCAGTTGACGGAGCGGGAGACCATGATTGCCCGCCAGATCCTGAAAGAAATCCGGGAAAGGCTGGGGTTTCTGGTCAATGTGGGCCTGGACTACCTGACCCTGCACCGTTCGGCCGGCACCCTCTCCGGAGGCGAAGCCCAGCGTATCCGCCTGGCCACCCAAATCGGCTCCAGCCTGGTGGGGGTGCTCTATATCCTGGACGAGCCTTCCATCGGCCTGCACCAGCGGGACAACAGCCGGCTCATCGAGACCTTGAAGTCTTTGCGCGACCTGGGCAATACCGTGCTGGTGGTGGAGCATGATGAAGAAACCATGTACGCCGCCGACCACATCATCGATATCGGTCCGGGAGCGGGCGTGCACGGCGGGGCCGTGGTCGCCCAGGGGACCTTGGCCGAGATTATGGCTGTCCCGGAATCGATTACCGGGCAATATCTGAGCGGGAAGAAAGGCATTCCCGTGCCGCCCCTCAGGCGCGTACCCAACGGCAAATGGCTGGCCGTCCGGGGAGCCTGTGAAAACAACCTGAAAAACATCGACGTACACATTCCTCTGAACCTGTTTACTTGCGTTACCGGTGTTTCCGGTTCGGGCAAAAGCACCCTGGTCAATGAAATCCTCTACAACCATTTAGCCCATGAATTAAACGGCGCCCGGGCCAGGTCCGGGTCCTTCCGGGCCATTGAAGGCCTGGAGCACTTGGACAAGGTCATCAACATC
>JARKQO010000508.1 GCA_029974855.1 Eubacteriales bacterium | reverse complement strand
CCCTGACTGTGGAAAGCAGAGCAAGTTCAGGGCCACCAGCGGCTCGCCTCCCATGGCGTAAATATCACTGAGGGCGTTGGCCGCCGCGATGCGGCCAAACAGCAGCGGCTCCTCCACCATGGGGGGAAAGAAATCCGCCGTGCAGACCAAGGAGCGTTCTTCGTCCAGCTGGTACACCGCCGCGTCGTCGCTGCCCTCAAAGCCCACCAGCAGCCGAGGGTCAGCGGGCCTAGGCAGGCCCGACAGGGCCCGGGCCAGCTCCCCGGGGCCGATTTTGGCTCCGCAGCCGCCGCTGGTACAGTTGGATAGTAGGTTCATTCTTCGTCCTCCTCCAAGGGTTCATAGGCGCTGCCCCGGTCCGAGGGGATGCGCCAAAACCAGCCTGCGCAGCGGACTCCCCCGGCGGCCAGGGCGGCCCGGGCAGCCTCCAATGCTTCCGGCCTCACCCGAAGGCAAAGACCGCAGCCCGCCTTGATCTGAGAGGGTAACGGCATCACCAAAGGGCAAAGGCCCGCCTGGGCTAGCAGCCTTTCCGCCCGTATGGCTTCCGTGGCCGCGTCAAAGGTCATCACAATCTCCCGCGTATCCCTCACCGCCCTCCCGCGATCTGCTCCAGGGCCTGAACTCCCAGGCGGATTTCCTCCAACGTGTTATGCCAGCCGAAGGAGAAGCGCACCAGCCCCGTTTCCTCCGTGCCCAAGCGCCGGTGCAGCAGCGGAGCGCAGTGGGACCCGGGCCGCACGGCGATGGCAAAGCCCTCCCACAGCCTCAGGGCAGCCTCGGCGCTGTCCATGCCCTCCACCCCCAAGGACACCACCGGCAACCGGGGCCAACGGATGAAATCCCCGTACACCTGAACGCCGGATATGGCCGATACCCCTTCATAGAAGGTTTGGGTCAACGTCCGGTGGTGGGTCATCCGCGCAGCCAGGCCGCTTTCCTCCAAAAACTCAAGGGCTTTCAAAAGGCCGTAAATACCCGGGGCGTTGGGGGTGCCCGCTTCCGCCAAATCCGGCATGGCGGCCTGTTGGAGGAGAGAGAAGGCGTCAAAGCCGGTACCCCCGGTTTTCAGCACCGGCAGCTCCAAGCCCGGGCGAAGGATCAGTCCCCCCACCCCCATGGGGCCCAAAAGCCCCTTGTGACCGCTGAAGCAGAGAATGTCTCCCCAGTCCATCTCCACCGGGACCTCCCCCAAGGTTTGGGCTACGTCCAAAACCAGCGGAACCTCCGCCTCCCGGCAAAGGCCGTGGATTGCCTCCACGTCCATCAGGTTGCCTGTGACGTTGGAACCGTGACTGACAAACACCATCCGGGTATCCCGGCGCAAAAGCGGCCTGACGGCTTCCAGGCGCAGGTTTCCCCTTTCGTCGCAGGGCCAAACATCCACTTGACAGCCGGATTGGTACAGGGACCGCAGCACGGCGTTGTGCTCATTTTCCGTGACGATGGCATGATCCCCAGGCCCCAGCTGCCGGCACAGCAGGTTCATGGACTCCCTGGCCCCGGAGGTAAAGGCTACCCGGGCCGGGTCCGGACAGTGTACCAGCCGGGCCACCGCTTCCCGGGCGGCGAAAATCTCCCGGGCGGCCAGCATGCCGGGCGGGGCAAAGGACCGCCCGGGATTCCCGAACCGCTCCACAGCCCGGGCCATGGCCTGGCCTACGCCCGGGGCCTTGGGCAATGCCGTGGCGGCGT
>JARKQO010000438.1 GCA_029974855.1 Eubacteriales bacterium | reverse complement strand
ATCTTGGCGATGCCGCCGACCACGGTGCAGAAGATGATGGGGGCGATGACCATCTTGACCATCTTGATGAAGGTCTTGGCCAGCGGGTCAAGCTTGGCGGCGAAAGCCTTGGTCTCGGGAACAAGACCGATGACGATACCCAAGACGATGCCGAACAAAACCCAGAAATACAGAGTTTTGTAGATTTTTTTTCCAGCCATGGTGTCCAATCCTCCTCGCGATCACGCTGCGTTAATGGGAAACGTTTGATGCGGACCTTGCCGCCGTGCTCCGGGGCGGCTGCCGGGAATGTCTTTACGGTGCTGGCGTCCCGTTGCCTCCTTGTCGTGGCCGGCCTGGGAGGGTGGCCGGGTTGGGGTACGGATTTTGGGGAAACCATACCAAGGTTTCACCACCCCTGCCATGGGCAATATGCATGCCAATGCCCCGCTGGAGGGGGAATATCGAAAAAATCCTTATATGACAGAGCATTGAAAATCGCGTGACGATCGTGGGGCATCGGCTGGTGTGGAGAATGATGTGTGGCAGTGTGGCGGGTGCGCGCCACACCTGTGTGGCATGCGCCACACATTTGGGGCGGGCGGGTCAGGCGATGGCGTGCTTTTCCATGTTCCGGTACAGGGTGCGCCGGTCCACGCCCAGCAGCCGGGCGGCCAGGGCGCGGTTGTTGGCGCTCTGGGACAGCGCCTCCAGGATGGCTTCGCGCGTCAGGCCGCGCTGGATTCTGGGCTCTTGGGCGGGGTGGGCGGGGGCCAGGGCATGGTGCGCGGCCGTGGGCAGGGCGTGGAGCTGGTGCTGGCGTGTGTTCTGGCTTTCCGGGCGCAAGAGCTCCGGCGGCAGGTGCTCAGGACGGATCTCCCCCCCGGGGCAGAGGATGCAGGCGTGCTCCAGGGCGTAGCGCAGCTCACGCACGTTGCCGGGCCAGCGGTAGGTCATGAAGGTGCGCATCACGCCCTCCCCCACGCGGGCGATGTGCTTGCCGAAGCTGGCCCGGAACAGGCCCAGGAAGTGTTCGCAGAGCAGCGGGATGTCCTCGGTGCGCTCCCGCAGGGGGGGCAGGTGGATCACCATGACCTTCAGGCGGTAGT
>JARKQO010000490.1 GCA_029974855.1 Eubacteriales bacterium | reverse complement strand
GGTCAGACCCGCAGCATCGGCATCGGCCTGGCCCCCTGTACGCTGCCCGCGGTAGGGAAACCCAATTTTGAAATCAAGGACGGTACCATGGAGGTGGGCATTGGTCATCACGGAGAGCCGGGGGTGGAGGTGGTTCCGCTGGAACCCGCGGCTCAGATGGCCCGGCGCATGGTGGAGCGGGTGGCGGACGACCTTCCCTTCTCCGGGGGTGACGAGGTGGCGGTGATGGTTTCGGGCTTGGGCGCTACGCCGCTGATGGAGCTGTATGTGCTGTACGCGGAGATCGAAAAGCTACTGGGGGAGCGGGGCATCCATGTGTACCGCCCCTATGTGGGCAATTACTTCACCTCTTTGGAGATGATGGGCGCGACGCTGACGCTGATGAAGCTGGATGATGAACTGAAGGAACTGCTGGACGCAGAAGCGTACTCCATCGGATGGAAACAAGGTGGCGCAAAATGAAAAACGAGAACGGCAAACCGGTTCTACTGGAAATGATCCAGACCATCCATGACAACAGGGCCTATCTGGGGGAATTGGACGGCAAAATTGGCGACGGGGACCACGGCGCCAACATGGACAAGGGGTTTACGCTCTTTGAGCAACGCTTGGCACAGATTCCCTTGATCACCCTGGCGGATGGGCTGGAGATGCTGGGCGGCATTGTGATGAATGAGATCGGCGGCTCCATGGGGCCGATCTACGGCACGATCTTTATGGAAATGGCGGATGCCTGCCAGGGCCATGAGGCAATCGATCTGGCGCTCTTTTCCCAGATGCTGGACGCGGGGCTTGCGGGCCTGTATGACATCGTAGAGGCGCGGGTAGGGGATAAGACCTTGGTGGACACGCTGTATCCCGCCGCCGAGGCGTTGCATAGAGCCCTTGAAGAAAGCATGGATTTTCCCTCCGCGCTGGAGGCAATGAAGCGGGCGGCCATGGCCGGCCGGGATTCCACCAAGGACCTGGAGGCCAAGTTTGGCCGCTCCAGCCGTTTGGGGAACCGCTCCATCGGCGTACTGGACGTGGGGGCTTCCTCCTGCTACCTGCTGCTGTGCGCCATGTGCGACGGCATTACCAAGCAACTGTGAGGTGCAGGGCATGAAAATCGCCATGGGCTATGATCCCAACGCCAAGGAGCTGGCCTGTCTCATTGAGGACCAGTGCCGAAAGGATGGCCATGAAACCATCACGCTGGGCGGGGACGACCCGGTGTATGCCAATACGGCGATTCAGGTCGGGGAATATGTGGCCCAGGGCAAGGCAGACCGTGGGATTCTGCTTTGCGGCACCGGCATCGGCATGAGCATCGCCGCCAACAAGGTGAAGGGCGCTTATGCGGCGCTGCTGTCCGACAGCTATTCCGCTGAGCGGGCCGCCATGAGCAATGACGCCAACATCGCCTGCCTGGGTGCCTTTACCATTGGCCCCAAGCTGGCCTGCGAGCTGATTCATATTTGGCTGGGCTCAACCTTCGCCGCCGGTACGCCTTCCGAGGCAAAGGTGCGGCGCTACAAGGAATACGACAGCCTGCGGTAAGAAGCCGCAGGCACCGTATAAGGAGGACTTGGGAATGCTGGAGGATTTGAAGCAAGAGGTATACGACGCCAATATGCTGTTGCCCAAGTACGGGTTGATCACCTTCACCTGGGGGAACGTGTCCGGGATCCACCGCCAGAAGGGTATGTTTGTCATCAAACCCTCCGGTGTGCCCTATGACGAGCTGAGGGCCGAGGATATGGTGGTGATGGACCTGGAGGGACGGAAGGTGGAGGGGAAGCTGAATCCTTCCACGGACACGCTGACCCATATGATCCTGTACCGGAATTTTCCAGCCGTTGGGGGTATTGTCCATACCCATTCCCGCTATGCCACCGCCTGGGCTCAGTCGGGACGGGATATTCCCGCCTATGGCACGACCCACGCGGATTATATCTACGGCGATGTTCCATGCTGCCGCATGCTCACGGACGCGGAAGTGGACCGGGCCTATGAGGAAGAGTCGGGCAACGTGATCGTGGAGACGTTCCGGGAGCGGAAGCTGGACCCGGCCTGGGTGCCCTGTGCGCTGCTGCAACAGCATGGACCCTTCGCTTGGGGCGGCACGCCCCGCAGCGCCGTCCATCATGCCGTGGTACTGGAACAGGTGGCCCATATGGCGGTGCTGACGGAGAGCATCCGGGCCACGGAGCGTCCGGTTCGTATGTCTGCGCATTTGCAGGACAAGCATCATCTGCGCAAGTTCGGTCCCGACTCCTATTACGGGCAGAAAAAATAGGGCGGCCCTTCCGGGGCAGGCCCGTGCGCCCAAAGGCAAGGAACTGCGCAAACCCCTTTAAGTGGAGGCGAGGATATGGAAAATCGAGGGTTGCGTGTCATTGCCGCCGGGGAAGCGGCGCTGGGCATTGAACTGGGGTCCACCCGGATCAAAATGGTATTGATTGGGCAGGACGGAGCCACCTTGGCCTCCGGGACCCATGCCTGGGAAAACCAATACAAGGACGGCGTATGGACCTATGGGCTCCAGGACGTGTGGGACGGTTTGCGGGATTGCTATGGGCAGTTGGCGGAGGATGTGCGGCGGCAATACGGGGCGGAGCTGAAACACCTTTCCGCCATCGGCATCAGCGCCATGATGCACGGATATCTGCCTCTGGACCGGGACGGGAACCAGCTTGCGGAATTCAGGACCTGGCGCAATCTGATGACGGAGGCTGCCGCGGAGCAGCTTACGGAGCTGTTTGATTTTAACATTCCCCAGCGCTGGAGCATTGCCCATCTCTACCAGGCGATGCTCCGCCGGGAAGAGCATGTGCACGGCATCGCCCATTTGACCACCTTGGCGGGATATGTGCATTGGAAGCTGACGGATCAAAGGGTGGTGGGCGTTGGCGAGGCCTCGGGCATGTTCCCCATCGGCGGCGGGTCCGGGACCTATGACGCGGCGATGATGGAGATGTTCAATAAGCTGGCAACGCAGCGGGGAATGCCTTGGAAGCTGGAGGATATCCTGCCCCGGGTAGCCATGGCGGGAGAGGAAGCCGGGCGATTGACCCAAGAAGGCGCGCTGCTCTTGGACCCCAGCGGAACTCTATTGGCGGGAGTGCCCTTTTGCCCCCCGGAAGGCGATGCCCAGACGGGGATGGTGGCCACCAACAGCGTGGCGGCACGTACGGGCAATGTGTCGGCGGGGACCTCGGTCTTCGGCATGGTGGTCATGGAGAAGGAGCTGCCCTGCTTGATCCCGGATATTGAAGTCATCACCACGCCCACAGGCAAGCCTGTGGCAATGGTGCATTGTAACAACTGCACCACGGACCTGAATGCCTGGGTCCATCTTTTTCACGAACTGGCGGATATGCTGGGCGTGACCGTGGATAGGGGAGAGCTCTTCTCCAAGCTGTTTCGGAAATCCCTGGAGGGAGAGCCGGACGCGGGCGGTCTGCTGGCATACAACTATGACTCCGGGGAGAACATCACTGGCCTGATGGAAGGGCGTCCGCTGTTTGCCCGGATGCCCACCAGCCGCTTCACCTTGGCCAACTTCATGCGCGTCCACCTTTATAGCGCCCTGGCCACCCTGAAAGCGGGTTTTGATCTGCTGCTGGGGGACGGCGGCGTACAGATGGACCGGGTATATGCCCATGGAGGTTTTTTCAAAACCCCGGGGGTGGGACAAGGGGTGCTGGCCAGCGCCATCAAGGCGCCGGTAACGGTGCTGCGGACCGCTACCGAGGGCGGAGCCTGGGGCATCGCGCTTCTGGCCGCCTACCTGCGCCGCGCTTCCACCAAAACCCTGGAGGCATGGCTGGAGGAGGAGATCTTTAAGGGCCAGGCTGGCGATACCATGGAACCTGATGCGGACATGGCGGCGGGGTTTGAGCGGTTCCATAGACGCTACATACAGGGGTTAGCCATCGAAAGAGCCGCGGTGGAATTCTTTCTGGAAGTCTAGGGCTGACTGACGTTACGTCCTACGAAAAAGCGGTGCTTTCGCCGCAAGAAATGAGGTGCTACAGGATGCTTCGCAAACCCTTGATCGGAATCATCGGCGTGTCCGACGGCGAGCCCGAGGTGCATGAAACGTTGAAGGACGTGGTGCAAAAGCAGGTGGATGTCATCGCGGAGGCGTTGAAGAGGGACGGCAGGGTGGACGTGATCCAGGCGGATTGCCTGGTGGATTCCGTGCAAACAGCCAAGGAGCAGGCGGCGCTGTTGAGGGAAAAGGGTGTGGACGGCACGGTCATTTCCCATGGGGTTTTTGCCTTCCCCAATTTTTCCGCCATCATCGCCAAAAACGGCAAAGGCCCTTTCATGCTGTGCGCCAATTTGTTTCCGGACTGGCCCGGCATGGTGTCTATGCTGGCTGCGGGCGGTGCGCTGGATCATCTGGGCATCGATCATTTTCGGGCGGCCGGGGATTTCAACACCCCGGAGGTTTTGGAAAAGGTGGTGGACTTTGCCCGGTGCGCCCATGTGGTCAGCAGCCTGAACGGGGAGAAATACGGGCTGATCGGTGGCAGAAGCCTGGGCATGTACAGCGCCACCGTCAGTATGCAGGATTGGCAGGACCGGTTCGGCGTGGATGTGGATCACTTGGACCAGTCCGAAATCCTCCGTCTTGCGGACCAGGTGCCGGAGGAAAAGGTGGAGAAGGCATTGCAATGGCTTACAGAGCACTGCGCCTCCATTGAATACGACCGGCAGCGCCTGACCCCTGAGAAGCTGAAAACCCAGATCCGCCATTACGAGGCGCTGAAGCGCATCGTGGCGGACCGCCGGTATGACTTCCTTGGCGTCAAATGCCATTATGAGATGAGCCGCCACTATTGCACGGAATGCATTGCGGCGGCCTTCATGAACGATCCTTATGATTGGGATGGCCCCAAGGAGCCGGTGGTGTACGCCTGTGAAGCGGATTCCGACGCGGCCCTCACCATGCAGATTTTAAAGCTCCTGACCCATGATCCGGTGCTTTTCATGGACGTGCGGCACTATGACGCGGAATACGGCGTGATGGTGTTTTGCAACTGCGGCTCCCAGTCCACCTATTACGCGGGGATGAGCCAGGACCCGGCGGAAAACTTGAAGCATGTGAAGCTGTATCCCTGTTTGGAGATTTACGCCGGCGGCGGCTGCCATGTGAACTGTATGACCAGGCCAGGAGAAACGACCATTGCGCGACTGAACCGTTACAAGGGAGAATACCGTATGACGGTGTTTTCCGGGGAAATTGTCCGGCTGCCTGAGGAGAAGATGGCGGAAACCACAAAGGAATGGCCCCATAACTATGTGAAGCTATCCTTTGATCATGAGATTTTTTTGGAAAAGTTCAGCGCCAACCACTGCCACGCCGTCTATGGCAACCATATCAAGGAGCTGAAGATGATCTGCCGGATGCTGGACATCCCCTGTGAGATTCTGGGAGGGGAACGCCAGTAGGCTTGGCCCCGTGCGTCAATCAACAGAAAAGGGAAGGGATATACCGATGAAGCGTTCTGAAATAGACCGGCACATTGACTGGGCGATAGCGCTTTGCCAAAAGCTGCGCTTTTCCCTGCCTGCCTTTGCCTATTGGAGCCCCATGGAATGGGACAGGCGCAAGGAGGAGGCGGAACACCTGCTGAACGTGATGCAGGGCTGGGATGTGACGGACTACGCCCAAGGGGATTTTGATAAGGTGGGGGCCGTGCTGTTTACGCTGCGCAATGGAAATATCTACGATCCTGGCATGGGTACGCCCTATTGCGAGAAGATCATCGTCATGAAGGCGGGCCAGCTCCTGCCCATGCACTTTCACTATTCCAAAACCGAGGACATTATCAACCGCGCCGGGGGAACCCTGTGCGTGAAGGTGTTTAACGCCAAAAGCGAGGCGGAGGGCTATGCCGTTGACACCCAATCGGATGTGCGCCTGCGGCTGGACGGCAGGCCGGTAACGCTGCCTGCAGGGGCCACGGTAGAGGTGGCCAGCGGGGACAGCATCACGCTATTCCCATACATCTACCATCAATTCCACGGGAAGCCGGAGGATGGGGACCTGATTGTGGGGGAGGTATCCACCATCAACGACGACCGGAAGGATAACCACTTTGCGGAGGCCTTCACTTTGCCCCCCATCCAGGAGGATGCGCCCGCGAAGCACCACCTGTGCAACGGTTATGTTCAGCAATAACCCGGGCAGCCCACATGGACTGCCCGGGAGCTGGGCACATAGCGGCGCGGGAGGGGCAGCGCCGGGCTTTGAGAGAAAAGAACCCTAGGCTTTAGAATACTCCACCACGTTTTCAATCAATTGCTGAAGGTAGGGGCTGATTTTCTTCTCTTTGTTCCAAGCCACATAGATATCTCGCGGTTCATAGGGCTCCACCAGCTTGATGACCTGCAGGCTGTCATAGATAGGATGCGTCTGGGCTGTTTCCTTGGCCACCAAGGCAATGCCCAGATTTTCCGCAGCCATTTTCATGAGCACGTGGGTGTTGCCGGATTCAAAATTCGCGATGGCGGCCAAGCCCATGGAGTTGACCTTATCATCAAGCCGCTTTCGGGTATAGGTATATTTGGGATGCAACAGGAGAGGGTATTGCAGCAACTGCTCCCAGGCCACAGGCGCAGTGCCCAGCTGCGCCCCGTAGATATCTCCCGCCAGAAAAATCTCGTGCAAGCTTCCCAAGCATTCATAGCCAATGCTGTCATGCTCAGGCCGGACGTTCAAAAAGCCCAAGTCGATGTCGCCGCGTAAAATGCCGTTGATGCTGGATTCCGAGCTCATGGTGGCCACGGCGCTAAATAGCACATTGGGGTATTTTTGGGCATACTGCTTTGCTTGGGGCAGAACATGGCGCAAAAACAGATCCTCACCGGTTCCGATTCGGATCTCCGCGTATTCCGCGTATTTCAACCGCTGAATTTGCTGATTGGTACTGGTCATAAGGGCGATGCTCTTTTTCACGCCTTCGTAGAGGACCTCTCCCGCAGGCGTGAGCTTGACGCCCTTTGGAATGCGGTAAAACAACTGGCAGTCCAAAGACTTTTCCAATTTGAGGATCGCCTTGCTCAAAGCGGATTGTGAAATATGGATCTCATTGGCGGCTTTGGTGATGTTTCCCAGATAGGCGACCTTATAAAAGTAATCGTAATAATCAAAAAACATGTCTTTCCCTTTCAAATCCTTCGAGGGCTGGCAACAAAACCGGCTATTCCCGGAGGCTGGGCGGTTGGCGTTCCCCCAAGGGTCTCCCCCCATTGGCAGCCATAGGCAGCGCCTTGCTATCATGCCTCAAATTCCTTGCAGGCATTCCCTTTTCGCTTACTCCGTTATATTGACAGCCTCCTTTTACGCAACTTATAATCAAGCCATCTTCTGATGGTTGGATACAGTATAACATATTTAGGAGAGGGGTCACAACGATGCGTTTCAAATTTGGCGTAGACAGCTTTATCTGGGCTGAGAGCTTTGGGAAGGAGGACTTATGGGTAATCGCCAAGGCGAAGGAGCTGGGCTTTGAGTGTGTGGATTTTGCCATCTCCAACCCCTACACCTTCCCTGTGGAGGAGGTGAAGGAAGAGCTTGCCCGGATGGGGATCGACTGCGTATGCACCACCACGCTGACGCTGGAGACCAACCCCATCTCTCCGGATGCCGCTGTGCGCCAAAAGGCCCTGGAGGCCATGAAAAGGTGCGTGGATATCTGCAACCGGCTCGGGGCCCCTCTTTTGGGCGGCGTGAACTATGCGGCCTGGGGATACCTCACCAAAAAGCCCCGTACGGAGCAGGAGTGGAGCTGGGCTGTGGAGAACATGCGGCAGGTTTGTCAGTACGCGAAGCAGACCGGCACGGTGACCCTGTGCGTGGAGTGTGTGAACCGCTTTGAAACGCATTTTCTCAACATTGCGGAGGACGCGGTGCGCTTTTGCCAGGATGTGGGCACGGATAACATCAAGGTGCACCTGGATTGCTTCCATATGATCCGGGAGGAGAAGAGCTTTACTCAGGCCGTAAAATGCTGTGGGAAGCAATACCTGGGGTACATCCATGTGAACGAGAACGACCGGGGCATTCCCGGCACCGGGCTGGTACCCTTCCCCGAGTTTTTCCGGGCTGTGGCTGAGGTGGGATATGAAGGCCCGCTGGTAATCGAGTCCTTTGATATCAAGTTTACCGAACTGGCTGGGAATTGTGCCATTTGGCGGAAGCTGGCGGAAAGCGGAGAGGATCTGGCCATTCAGGGGCTGCGGAACCTTCGCGCCATTGCCGAGGCTCTGTAACGTCTCCTTACTTTATGACGCATAAGGGGAGAGATACGATATGAAAAAGAACGTTCGGATCGCGCTGGGATGCGATGGCGTCGGGTTTGAGATAAAAGAGCAACTGAAGGAGTATCTGATCGGCGAAAAGCACATGGACGTGGTGATCGACCCTGTCCAGACCGCGGCCCAGGGCGAGGGCACTTTTTTGGCCACCACCCACCGGATCTGCACCGGCATTCAAAAGGATGAATGCCGGCTGGCACTGCTCATTTGCGGAACTGGGCTGGGTTTTTGCTCCGTTGCCAACACCTATTGGGGAATCCGGGCGGCGCACGCGTCCGAATGCTATACGGCGGAGCGCGCCCGCAAGAGTCTGAACGCGCAGATTCTTTGTATTGGCTGCCGGGTCATGGCCCTGGAGTATGCCAAGAAGGTTGTGGATGCTTTTGTAGAGGAGCCCTTTAGCTGGAGCCGGGAATCCTCGGTACTGAATTTGAAGGATATGGAGGACTTTGAGAACCGGCGGGAGCCGAAGCCCGATTGGGTGGCCTGGAGCATGGGCTTCAGCCCCCACGACCAGGAGGATTAGGCAGGATGGGTGCCATGGGGGAGGAGGGGGACTGTGCCAAAACTGCAACTGGCGCTGGATAACATCACTTTGAAGGATTCCCTCAGGCTGCTGGATGAGGTCAGCGGATATGTGGATATTGTGGAGGCAGGAACTCCCTTTATCATGGAATACGGCATGGAAGCGGTCCGCAGGATCCGCCAGGCGCACCCGGCCCTGGAGATCCTGTGCGACGGCAAAATCATGGATGCGGGCGGGCTGGAAACGGCCTGGCTGCTGGATGCGGGGGCCCGGTATGTGACGGTCCTGGCGCTAACCGACGATCAGACGGTGTTGGATTGCGTCACGGAGGCGAACCGCCGGGACTGCTATGTGATGGCGGATATGATTTGCGTGGGAGACATTCCCCAAAGGGTGGCGCGGCTGGAGGAGTTGGGAACCCATGTGATCGCGGTCCATACCGGGGTGGACCAGCAGAAGCGGGGGCGCACGCCTTTGGACGACCTGCGGCTAATCAGGCAAAGCGTGAAGCGTGCAAAGGTGGCCGTGGCGGGGGGAATCACCCTGGACACTTTGGAGGAATACCTGGCCTATGCGCCGGACATTGTGATTGTGGGCGGGGGCATCCTCCGCCATCCCCAGCCCGCGGCGGCGGCCAAGGCCATGTATCAGCGGCTTCACCGGGGGTAGGGCTTTGTATCACAGCCAAGGAGGTTTTCCGTATGGGTTATTTCATGGGGATCGATGTGGGCACGTCCAGCGTCAAGGCCTTGATCATGGATGAAAAGGGGACGGTGATCGGTTCCGCGCAGCGGCATTATGATGTGCTTAGACCCTATTACCAGTATTCCGAGCAAAGGACCGAGGATCTGTGGGAGGGCACCAAGGCGACGCTCCAGGAGCTGTCGGCCCGGTATCCCGGCGTGATCGCGGACCTCAAGGGCATCAGCTATTCCGGGCAGATGCACGGCCTGATTTTGCTGGATGCCCAAGGCCGCCCCCTGCGCAATTTGATCATCTGGGACGACCAGCGCTCCTACAGGGAGACCCAGGAGATTCTCAGCCTTGTTCCAGCCAAGGAATTCAATTCCATTACCCTGAACACCCTCAGTACCGGATACTTGATCAGTTCCTTGCTGTGGGTGAAGAACCATGAAAGGGAGCACTACGAAAAGGCCGTTGTGTTGCTGTTGCCCAAGGATTATATCCGCTACAGGATGTGCGGCAGCTACGGCAGCGATATGTCCGACGCTTCCAGCACTGTTATTTTTGACACCGCCAAGCGGGAATGGGCCTGGACCATCATTGACCGGCTTGGGCTGCGCCGGGACTTGTTTCCTGCCTGCCATGAATCCTATGAGCCGGCGGGGGTGGTGACGGAGCAATGTGCCAAGGAAACGGGCCTGCGCGCCGGGACGCCGATATCCTATGGCGGCGGGGACACCCTGATGCATGAGGTGGGCACCGGAATGATCGCGGAGGACCGGCCTTGGGTGGCTAACATCGGCACCTCCTGTCAGGTATCCTGCGCCATGAACAGGCCGCTGCACAATACCCAGTTCTGTACCAACACCTTCTGCCATGTGAAGGAAGAGCTCTGGATGCTGATGAGCTGCAACCTTTGCGGCGGCGCCGCCATGAAATGGATGATGCGCAATATTGCACAGCTTGGCTCCTTTGAGGAAATGAACGCCTTGGCCGAGAAGGCCCCTGTGGGAAGCGACGGGCTTTTGTTTTTGCCGTACCTCAGCGGCGGGCGCAGCCCCGATAACGATCCCCGGGCCAGGGCCATGTTTTTCGGGCTAAACTTAAACCACACCAAGGCCCATATGGTTCGCAGCACCATGGAGGGCGTGGTGTACAGCCTCAAGCAAAATATGAACATCCTTAAAAGCGTTGTGGGGCGGGAGCCGGAAGTGATGATCGCCTCGGGCGGGGGAGCCCGTGGGCAGATTTTCCGGCAGATGGAAGCGGATGCCTTCAACAAGCCTATCGTCACTACGGTGGAAGCGGAGCAATCCTGCATCGGGGCGGCCATCACGGCGGCTATCAGCGTAGGGCATTTCCGGGATTATGCTCAGGCCTGCGCCCAGATCGTCCGCTTTCATGCGGAGGTCACGGAGCCCATCCCGGAGAACGTGACCATCTATGAGGAGTATTACGGCATTTACCGGGAGCTTTATCAG